>JAGDDM010000294.1 GCA_017958015.1 Abditibacteriota bacterium
ATGCCCAAGGATATTCCGGGAATCATCGAAACGCCGCCGGGAGACAGCAAAAGCGACGACAAACGAAACCTGGATATGATAAGAAGTCTTGTGGTTAAGAAAAAACCGCAGCCGGCGGAAACGAATTTACCCGTACCGGAAGAAAAAATCGAAAAAATTCCCGAAAAAACTGAAAAAAAGAGCCCTTAAAAGATTGACAATATCGCTAAGCTCTTTTAAAATAGAATTGGATATTGTGGGTGGACTGTTCGAATGCCCGCCTATCCGATTCCGACTCGGAGACGTCTTACGGCGTCCGGCGACGGGGCGGAGGAGGAAACGGCATTCAATCAGGGGTTTGCCGCAGGTAGGTTTTCGAACTTTCCGCCCGAGTTTGATATCCTTGCGCTCAGGCGCACACATTACACATGGAGGTCTTTGTTCCAATGAATGAAAGATACGCCGGCAAAAACGTTATCGTCACCGGTTCCGGCACCGGTATCGGAAGAGAAGTCGCTCTCCAGTTCGCTCGCGAAGGCGCGAACGTGGTTCTCCACTACGCTCACTCCTCCGCCGGCGCGGAATCCGCGGTCGAAGAAATCAAGAAGATGGGCCGCAAAGCGACAGCCATCAAGGCCAACTTCGGCGATGTCGAAGACGTCAAGAGATTCGGCAGAGAAGCCATCGCTTTCCTGGGCAAGGTTGACGCTCTCGTAAACAACGCGGGCATCACCTTCAACAAGCCCTACTACGAAGTCACCGTTGAACAGTTCGACATGATGTACAACGTGAACATCAAGGCTCAGTACTTCCTGGGTCAGGTCATCGCCGAGCATATGGAAAAGAACGGCGGCGGCGCTATCCTCAACGTCACTTCCGTCCACGGCGTATCCGGCGCTCCGGAACACTCCGTTTACGCGGGCACCAAGGGCGCTATCATCGCCTTCACCCGCTCCATCGCCGTTGAAATGGCTCACAAGGGCGTCAGATTCAACGCCCTGGCTCCCGGATCCGTCCAGGTCGAGAACTACTACAAGGCATGCCCGGGCTACGATCCCGCCGAGTCCCAGAAGGCCATGGCGGACATGATCCCCTGCGGTTTTCAGGGCGTTCCCAGCGATATGGCCACCGTCGCCACCTTCCTCTGCTCCGATGAAGCCAGATTCATCGTGGGTCAGACCATCGTAGCCGACGGCGGTACCACCGCTCTCATGTCCCTCATCAGAGACTTCAGACACAGATCCGACTGCGCTTTCGGCGCCGACTATCTCCCCGGCGTAAAGCCCGTCGAACGCAAGTAAATCGAACCGGAGGAGTTCGCCGCGGCGGACTCCCCCGATTCATGTTAAAAACACGGGGCTTTAACGCTCCGGGAAACAAAGGATTTATTTTATGGAAATCGTCATTGGCGTAATTTTGGTTGTTTTGGCCGGCCTCGCCATGGGCAGCAGCGCCTGGCCTCTCAAGATTCTCGAAGCTAAGTATCCCGAATACAAGTGGGAGCAGCTTTGGTTCGTATCCATCTTCTTCGGAAACCTGGTTTTCACATGGATTGTTATCCTCATCGGTTTGGGCATTGGCAACGTGGGCAAAGTTTGCTCCTACGTGGGCTGGGGTCCCATCCTCATGGGCAACCTGTTCTCGTTTGCTTGGGGTATCGCTAACGTTCTCTGCGGCCTCTGCATGATCAGAATCGGCGTCTGCCTCACCCAGGCTCTCATCACCGGTCTCGGCTCCTCCATCGCCGTTCTCCTTCCCATGTGCCTCAAGGCTTCCGGCCAGTTCGCCGACTCCCCGGGTCTTAACTCTCCCGCCGGCGTCGTCATTCTCTGCGGCGTGTTCGGTATGATCTGCGGCGTTCTGTTCAGCTCCTACGCGGGTCTGGGCAGATCCAAGGACCTGGGCGCCGAGGAAGAGGAGCGCAAGGGCTCCTTCGTGGGCGGTCTCATCATGGTAATCATCGCCGGTATTCTTTCCGCCGGTTTGGCTCTCTGCTTCGTTTACAGCAACGGTCCCATCGTGGATGCCGTTTACGCCATCAAGGGCGGCGTCGGCACCCTTACCAAGGAGAGTGTGGCCGCTTTCAAGGCTTCCCCGGGTTACGAAGCCGTCGCGGGTCAGTTCTGGAGCCCCATCATTGCCACCTACACCACCCAGGGTCTGGCGGTTATCGCCGGTATGCTCGTAAACCTGGTTGTTCCCGCTTACCACATGACCAAGAAAAAATCTTGGAACGTTATGTTCAGCGGCGCTCCCCAGGTTATCCTCTCCCTCATCATGGGTATTCAGGGTTCCCTGGCCGCTTTCCTCTGCAGCTTCGGTATGCTTAAGCTCGGCGCCATCGGCGCTTCCGTGGGCGCGGGCATCCAGCAGGCCATGCAGATGATCGGCGGACAGATGGTCGGCTTCATCGGCGGCGAATGGAAGGGCGTCGGAAGTCTCTCCAAGGCTCTCATGTACACCGCCGTGGCGGCTCTGCTTATCGCCAGTATCATCATGATCGTAGCCAAGGCTATGCCTTATCAGACCGTTGCCGAAATCAAGGCAATGTTCCCCTAATCGACAGGTAATTTGAATGAACGACAAACTCAGAAATATTCTCAAAGCCGCCAATAAGGAAACCGAAGTCTTTAAGACTTCCGACGGCAGCGAAGTTCTTATGATGTCCTTCGGCGGAAGAGTCCTCGGACTCTTCGCCCCGGGCAGCGACGAAAACTTCTATTGGACCAACACCGCCCTGGACAGCGAGGAAAGCGCCATAGCCGCCATCGGCGACGGCCAGTTCCTCCACACCGGCGGCGACAGAACCTGGATGTCTCCGGAAATCGACTTCTTCATGCCCGAGTTCCCCAACAGAGACGTCTACATCCAGCCGCGGCCTCTGGATCCGGGCAACTACAAGTTCGTCCGGGAAGACGGCAAGACCAAGATGGTCAACGAGCTCACCCTCACCGTCAGCCGCACCAAGAAGAACGTTGATTTGCGCATCACCAAGTGGCTGGGCGACGCTCCCAATCCTCTGCGCTATCAGCGGGGCTTCGACCTCAGCGGCATCGAGTACGCGGGTTACACCCAGTACGCCACCCTCGAGATGCTCAGCGACCCCAACGAATCCACCGTGGGTCTGTGGAACCTTGTTCAGATGCCCTTCGGCGGCGATCTCATAATCCCCACCTACGGCAAGTCCGAAGCCAAGATTTACTTCGGCGACATCAAGGACAAAGTGACCTCCAAGGACGGTCTCATCGTCTTTAAGATGGATCTTCAGGGTGAGCACAAGATCGGCGTCCGCGCCACCGCCACCGCCGGCAGAGTGGGCTACCTCTACGACACCGGCAAGGACGGCAAGTGGGCGGTCATCATCCGCAACTTCATCGTCAACCCCTCCGGCGAGTATATCGACGTTCCGTGGCAGGACATCGAGGAGTTCGGTTACTCCACCCAGGCCTGCAACGTCAACAGCGCTCTGGGTCAGTTCAACGAACTTGAGTACCATATCCCCGCCATCGGCAAGGGTACCGGCCGCTGCAAGTGCGACGATCAGGCTCAGGTCTGGGCCTTCAGAGGCAGCAAGGAGAAAATGCTCTCCGTGGTTAAGACTCTGCTCAGCTCGGTCTATTAATATCGATTTCGGTATAAGTCATTTCGGCTCCCCTCGGGGAGCCGGTTTTTTTGTCGCGGCTTGCGCCGTCCTTGACATCGCAAGTCAGCGGTGATAGAATATATACGCTGATTTTACTTACGGAGGCATAAAAATGAAAAAACTCATATCTGTTCTCGCGGTTTTCGCCATGGTCTGCGGCGCCGCTTCCGCCGACGTCACCATGACGGACTGGGTTTTGTGGAGCAACGAAGATTTCGATTACGTTGATACCTACACCGAGGATTACGCTCCCGCCGGCTTCGATATCGACACTACGGGTGTGAATTGGGGAACGACGTTTGCTTGCGAATCCATGAATGTGGGTGGCTGGCTCTACAACGGCAACGATTCCTTCACCATCACCTTTGAGGGTTTCGAGGATGAGGATTTTGTTTGGGATGACGAAGCATTTCCGGGCCTTTTGAGAGCATTTTTCACCAACCCGGAAAATGACGCTTTTGTAGAGTACGGTCTTTCTTGGGAAGGACCGGGCACCTACACTTTCACGGCTGAGGACATTACGGGTTCTTACGGCTCCTTTGAGGGAAAGAACGTGGATATGTTTACTTTTGACGGTTTCAATCCCGAATTCGGGTATTCTCTGTACATTCTTTCCGGCGCCGACGGAAGAATAACGGTCAGCGTGGATACGCGGGAGCCGGAAACTCCCGAAACAGTGGTGCCGGAACCGGCGACAGCCGCGTATGCCCTTATGGGACTCGGTTCTCTTGTGGGAATTAAGAGAAGATTTAAAAAGTAAGCTTATATACAAAAAAAAGTCCGCCGTAAGGCGGCTTTTTTTGTGACGCATAGCGGCTGTCGAGTGATGTCCGCCCGTAGCGGGCGGGTGATGTCGCTTCGCTTTGCTTGCGCGTGGCGGTGTCCGCTTCGCGGACGGATTATAAAACTCACACCGCGATGTTGTTTGGTAGAATCCGTCGGCTTTGCCGACACATTCCCTGACCCCGGGCACCTGACCCCTGACCCCTATTATAAAAACGCCGCGGCATTCGTCGCGACGTTTCGTTGGCGGAGAGACGGGGATTCGAACCCCGGGTACCCGAAGGTACAACGGTTTTCGAGACCGCCCCTTTCAACCACTCAGGCATCTCTCCGGGTTAATGGTGCCCGATGAGGGAATCGAACCCC
>JAGDDM010000295.1 GCA_017958015.1 Abditibacteriota bacterium
GATTAGCGGCGACGACCCCATGAAGCCCTTCGGAGACAGAAAGCGCATCGGCGGCCCAAAGCATGTCGGCGACAAAACGGACATACACGGCATCGACGAAACCGTCTTTGAGTACAAGGGCAAACTCTACACCGTCTACTCCGGCTTCGACGGCGGAAGCCCCTTTCAGCGGCTTTTGATGGCGGAGATGGAGTCCCCCACCGCGATGAAAGACGGAAAGTGGGTGCCCATTTCCAAGCCGGAATACGACTGGGAACAGCTCAGCGAAAAACCGGTGAACGAGGGCCCCGCGGTTCTCAGGCGAAACGGCAGACTGTACATAATCTACTCCTGCTCCTACGCCGCCAGCGACGATTACCGAATGGGAGTTTTGGAGTTCACCGGCGGCGACATAATGGATCCCGCCAACTGGAAAAAACATCCGAAACCCATTTTGGTGGGCAGAGGCGAGATGCAGGGCACCGGCCACTGCACCTTCACAACCGACGCGGACGGCGAAGTCTGGTGCGTGTTCCACTGCAACCGGCCCCATTCTCCGGAGCAGCCCTTCGGTTGGGTAAACCGATACCTTTGCCTTCAGCCGGTGGTGTGGGTTGACGACTTCCCCACCTTAAGCCCGGTTCTCGAAACGCCGAAATATTTCAAATACGAAAAGTAATACATATAACGGAGGTAAGAAATGACTGTACGATTACGATTCGCGCCGTCCCCCACGGGTTCTCCCCACATCGGGAATATCCGCACGGCGGTATTCGACTATCTCTACGCCCGCCACTGCGGCGGCGACTTCATCCTTCGTGTGGAGGACACGGACCGCACCCGCTATCAGGAAGGTTCCCTTGAGGACATGATGACGGGCCTGCGGTGGATGGGTATGCAGTGGGACGAGGGTCCCGACGCCGGCGGCGACAAGGGCCCCTACTTCCAGTCCCAGCGCCTTGAGCTCTACCACAAGTACGCGAAGCGGCTTCTGGATTCCGGCAGAGCATACTACTGCTACTGCACCAAGGAGCGGCTTGAGGAGATGCGCAAGGAGCAGGAAGCAAACCATATGCCTCCCGGCTACGACAGAAAGTGCCGGAACCTCACCGAGGAGGAACGGGAAGCGGCGGCAAAGGAAAACCCCAACCCCGTCATCCGCTTCGCCATGAAGCGGGAGGGCCGCACCGAGTTCGACGACATCGTCCGGGGCCACGTGGGCTTCGACAACGAACTTCAGGACGATTTCATCATCATCAAAGCGGACGGATTCCCCACCTACCACTTCGCCTCCATCGTGGACGACCACCTCATGGGCATTACCCACGTGGTTCGGGGCGAGGAGTGGCTTTCCTCCGCCCCCAAGCACCTGCAGCTCTACGAAGCCATGGGTTGGGAGCCCCCTGTATGGGTCCATCTGCCCCTTATTCTGGGCACCGACGGCAAGAAGCTGAGCAAGCGCAGCGGCACCTCCACAACCTTCATCGACTACATGAAGTCCGGCTATCTGCCCGACGCCATGCTGAACTTCCTGGCCACCATGGGCTGGTCCAGCGGCGAGGACAGAAAACTCTTCTCCCGGGAGGAGCTCATAAAGGACTTCACCCTTGAGGGCATCACCAACCACCCGGCCATATTCGACCTGGCGAAACTCAACGACCTTCAGGGCGAGTACGTTCGCATGCTCTCCGTTGAGGAGCTGGCGGACATGCTGGAGCCCATTATGGCGGCTGCGGGCTGCGTGAAGCCGGTAAACGGCGACGACCCGAGAGAATATCTTCTCAAAGTTACGGAACTCATTCAGGATAGAATCGTACTTCTTAATGAGGCTCCCGAAACCGCGAACTATTTCTATACCGACGATTTCGACTATGACCCCAAGGGCGTGCGGAAGCATTTCTCCGCGGACCACGCCGTTGCCCTTGCCGAGAGGCTGGCGGAAAACCTTGAGGCCGTAAACAACTGGACCCACGACGATATCGAGGCGGCGGTCCGCAAGTCCGCCCACGACCTCGATCTGCCCAAGGATGCCCTCGCCATCCACGCGGCTCGTCTGGCCACCACCGGCAAAACCGGCGGTCCGGGTCTTTTCGAGCTGATGCTCGTTCTCGGCAAAGATGTCTGTGTCAAGCGCGTTCGGCGGGCAGGCAACTACTGCGCCGAACTCGCCAAAGGGGAGTAATCCCGAAAGGAGTCGGAAACATTGAACTTCGAAATCATTGACATGTACGTTACTTTCGGTCCTTGGCCCACCACGAGAGCGGAGTCTCCCGCCTCCAAACTGAGCGCGGTGCTGAAAGAACAAAACGTAAAGCAGGGACTGGCCATTTCCAGCCTCGGCATTCTTCACAACCACATCGACGGCAACAACGAGACTCTGCGGGTGTGCCAGAACGACCCGCTTCTCACTCCCGTTGCCACCATCGACCCGCGAGGCTATTTCGGCAAGGACGGCTACCCCGCCAAGCTGGCGGAACAGGGCTTCAAGATGTTCCGGTTCTTCCCCCAGCTGCAGGAGTGGACCGCCGACAACTACGCTTTCGAAGAGGCTCTGGACGAGGTTTGCGAAACGGGCCTTCCGGTGATGATTCGGGCCATGAAAGTGGGCGACCCTTCCACCATCGCCCGGAAAGCCGCGGGAAAGAGCAATTTGTTCATTCTCGAGGGCGTCACCTACGACAACATGGCGGAGACCATGGCGGTTATGCGCAAGCACGAAAACATCCTGGTTGATACCAGAGGTCTCAAAGTGCCCGCCGCCCTGAAGTTTTTGGTTGACAAAATCGGCGCCGACAGAATCGTGTTCGCTTCCGGCACTCTCACGGAGTCGCTGGCGGCGGAGATTAACTACGTTCTGAACGCGGAGATAGACGACGCGGCCCGGGAGAAGATATTCTCCGGCAACGCCAAGCGTGTGATAGGAGGTCTGTAATGGCGATTATTGACGTTCATTCCGAGATAGGCTCCACACCTCTCTGGGGCGTGGCGTACACCGACAAGCATTTGCAGGCAAAGATGCAGCAGTACGGCGTGGAATACAGTCTTGTATCCTCCACCGTGGGCAACTCCTGCGACTTCGTCCGGGGCAACATGCAGCTCAGCCGCCTGATTGCCGGCCAGAAGAACCTCCGGGGCTGCTACATCGTGAACCCCAACTACACGGAACAGTCCCAGAAGGAGTTCCGCACCTACATGACCGCCGACAACGCCGCGGCCATCGTCCTCACCTCCGGCCGAAAGAACATCTACGTCACCATCGCTGAGGTCGAGGAACTGCTGAACGCTTACAGACGGTTCCTGAAGCCGGTTTTCCTCTACGTGCCCAACAAAGCGGCGGCTCTGGCGGCAAACGACATCGCCAAGGCCTTCCCCAACATGAAGTTCATCCTGCTTTCCATGGGCGGCGACGACTGGCGGATTCCCATCGTGTTGGCGGAGCGGACCCTGAATCTCATTCCCGAGATTTCCGGCTCCTTCTCCCCCGACAAGGTGAAGTTCGCCGTTGACAGAATCGGCTCCCACAGAATAGTTTACGGAAGCGGTCTGCCCTACGTGGACCCCTCTTCCATCATCGCCCTTGTTGAGGACGCGGACATTTCCGAAGCGGACAAGCGGAACATCTTCGCCGGCACCGCCCGGAGACTTTTCAAACTCAGCCCGCCCATCAACATCAACATCAACGAATAAGGAGAAAATAAATGGCAAAACAGATTAACGCCGAGGATTTCGACACTATCATCACCGGCAGCGACGTTCCGGTAATGCTGGACCTTTGGGCCCCCTGGTGCGGCCCCTGCAAGGCTCTTGGCCCCACCATCGACGCCATCGCCGAGGAATACGAGGGCAAGGCTCAGGTCTGCAAACTCAACATCGACGAAGGCGCCAACGGCGAGATAGCCATGCGCTACGGCGTCGCCAGCATCCCCACTCTGCTCTTCTTTAAGGGCGGCGAGCTCAAGGACCGCATCGTTGGCCTCCACCCCAAGGACGCCATCACCGAAAAGCTCTCCGACCTCCTCTGACATGATAGCCGTAATCCAGCGGGTGCTCTCCGCCTCGGTGACAATCGACGGCGAGGAGCATTCCGCCATAGGCAAGGGACTCCTTGTTCTGCTGGGAGTGAAAAAAGGCGACACCTCCGCCGAGGCGAAGTATCTGGCGGACAAAACCGCGGATTTGCGCGTGTTCGAGGACGAGGCGGGGAAAATGAACCTGTCCGTAAGCGATACAGGCGGCGAGATAATGGTGGTTTCCCAATTCACGCTGCTGGCCGACTGCTCCAAAGGCAGACGGCCCGCCTTCACCGACGCCGCTCCTCCCGCCGAAGCGATTCCCCTCTATGAGGAATACATATCCCTCCTGCGGGATAAAGGATTTAACGTACAAACCGGCGTTTTCGGAGCCGACATGCTTGTGGCTCTTCAAAACGACGGCCCCGTAACCGTACTTTTGAAAAAAAACAATGATTGATTTCGTAAAAACCGTAGTGGGCGCTCTGGAAGCCAACTGCTACGTCATTTGGGACACGGACACCATGGAAGGTGCCGTAATCGACCCCGGCGGCGACGTCGAGGACATCGCGGAGATAGTTGAGGAAAAGGGTATCACGGTGAAGTACATTCTCCTGACCCACGCCCACTTTGACCACACCCACGGCGCGGGCGAGCTGGAAGAAAAGTACAACGCCCCCATCGCCATATCTCCCGAGGAAAGCTTTTTGATTCACGACGATCTCGGGCTCCTCATGTACTACGGCGACGAGAAGTATATCCCCGTCGAGCCGAAGATTGACCTTCACGACGGAGACGTTCTGGACCTCGGCAACTCCAAGATAGAAGTCATAGCCACCCCGGGACACTCCAAGGGCGGTGTGTGCTTCGGCACCGACGCGGGCGTATTCTGCGGAGACACCATCTTCGCCGGCTCCGTCGGCAGATGCGACCTGCCCGGCGGAAGTATGCAGGAACTGGTTGAATCCGCCGCCAAACAAATTCTCACCATGAAGGACGATGTTGTGCTCCACCCGGGACACGGACCGGACACCACCGTGGGGCGCGAGAGGATGAGTAATCCTTATCTCGCGGGATTATAGTTTTTGCGTCGCCTTGCGGCGGCGAAAACCCATCGTCACCCGACGGCCGAACGGCACAAAAAAAATCCGCCCCTAAGGGCGGTATTTTTGTATATTAAATTACTTCCGGATTCTTCTCTTCATACCCATGAGAGAAACAAGACCCATAGCCGCGTAGGCATAGGTGGCCGGTTCGGGAACAACGGTTTCCTCTTCCGGATCCGGGGCTCCGAGAGTGAATGCCACGCTTCCGGAAGCGCCGGGATTAACGACAATATCTCCGTATTCGAAACCGCTGAATGTTATCACGCCCACAGTAGTGGGAGTATCACCGTAACCGTAGTCGGGCAAAATATCCGCCGGTGTGAAAGTGTACACGCCCGGTCCGTTAAAAGGAACGCCGTACGTCAAAAAGTTAAAGATTTCGTCCTGGACAGTGAAGAACAACGTGGTGTTGTCTCTGTACGTAAGTCCGCCGTTTTCGAAACCGCCGATGGTGAGGGTAAACGGTTCGTTGGGATCGTAGAGCCAATTGTTGACGGTTTGGCCCATGACCCAGAAATTCGGCTCACTTTGCGCGAACTCATTCACGAAATCGATATCGAACGAGGCGGGGCCGGTCTCGGTGAGTTGATAATCTTGCGGCTTCGCGTAAGGAAGATTCCAATCGGTCACGGTGACATCCGCGGAAGCGGACAGGGCCGCCATCACCGCGAGAACCATACAGAATATAAACTTTTTCATGGTTTTTCACCTCCTTTCCGCTCGGGATACCTTTATTTTACTCTCCGTCCCTTTGTTTGTCAATGGACTTGCGGATGACATAAAAATGTTTTTTCTTTCGCGACGGCTCACGGCACAAAAAATCCGCCCCTAAGGGCGGTATTTCGTTTATTCCTGTTCGAGCACTTTGCTCGTCTTGTAGTCCACGGTCATGGTTCGTCTCACCACACCTTCCGTATCGATGTCGCAGCCGATTCTGACAACCTTAAAGGTGTGGGAATCGTGGTCGATGATGAGGGCGTTGGCGATATCCTGAGACTTGGTGCCGTTTGTTCTGCGCATGCAGCCGCATTTGAATCTTGTGAGAGCGGTGATGCAGAGGGATATCTGGTCCGGATATTCGGGATTGACGTTGGTGTAGTCCCAATGGGTGTGGCCGCCGAACCAGCAGGCAAAACTGCCGCCTTTTTTCTTGAACTTGTCCACCGCTTCCTGATAGGCGTCGAAGCATTCATACCAAGCGGAGTCCGGTTTGTTCTTCCAGTTGAAGATACAGCCGTCCAGGGCCTCGGATTTCCACAGAGGGAAGTGGAAGGCCACAACCACGGTGTAATTCTTCGCCCGGGCGCCCATGAGGCACTCTTTGAACCACCGGAGCTGAGCGGCTTCGTCCTCGGCGTTCCGGCGGGGGCGGAGCATACAGTCGAGGGCGATGAGACGGACCTTGTTCTTGGGGTAGTCCTTGTACCAATAGGTCTTGCCCTGTTCGTAGATTACGCCCCAGTCCTTGATGAAGGGAGCGAAAAACTTGTTGTAGGTCTCACCCATGGTGGCGAGGTTCACGTCCCAAACGTTGTAACTCGCTTTCCAATTCTCATGGTCCAGGAGAGCGTCGTGGTTGCCCAGGGCAATCAATATCTTCTCGTGGCCGGGAGTGCCGCCCCAGTAGTCGAAGTCGTTGACCCAAGATTCCTCAACAAGGTCGCCGGTGCAAACCGCGTCGTCGAAGTACCTTTCGTAGGTCTTGTAGAACTCGCAGTATCTGGCGAACTCAACCTTGTCGCTGTGGACGTCGGTGAAGTGGAACAGAGCCAGGGAGTTTTCCGTGAGAGCGGCTTTCATTCTGCCTTCAAACTCCGGATTGAGCTCCGCCATGGTTTTGTCCGCCCCGAAGGCGCAGGCGGAAGCTGCGAAAAGAGCGATTGCGAAGAGAAGTTTTTTCATGTTTTTTCTCCTTAACAATTCCGTTATACAACACCGCCGAAAGACGCAAATTATTTTCGCCTTGCGGAAACTCCGGCGACTTTGAGCCGCAACAGCGCCCGATCCAGTCTGGCCTGAACGCGGTCGTAGTCCGGGCGTGTGTGGTCCTCAAGGAGCTTCAGCGCATGCTCCTTCGCCCGTTCCGCCCGCTCGGTGTCTATTTCGTCTTCCCGCTCGGCGGCCTCGGCCAGCATCATGACGGTGTTGTCGAGAACTTCCACAAATCCGCCGCTGACCACTATCCGCAGGGGCTCTTTGCCCTCTTCCAGCAACGTGGCAACCCCCAGCTGCAGCTCGGCTATCACCGGCGCGTGGTCCGCGAGGATTCCCATGAAGCCTCCGGCGGAGGGGATTATGAGGGAGGTGGCTTTGTCGGTTTCGTAGACGATGCCGTCCGGGTCCGTGACTTTCAGTTCAAAGGTCTTGGCCATGGGGACTAAGCCTCCATCTTCTTCGCTTTCTCGACGGCTTCCTCAATGGTGCCCACCATGTAGAAGGCCTGCTCCGGCAGGTGGTCCCACTTGCCCTCGAGGATTTCCTTGAAACCCCGAACCGTGTCCTCTCTGCGGACGAACTTGCCCGCCAGACCGGTGAACACTTCCGCCACGAACATGGGCTGGGAGAGGAAGTTCTCGATCTTTCTGGCGCGGCTGACAACCAGATTGTCCTCGTCGGAGAGATCGTCGGCGCCCAAAATGGCGATGATGTCCTGCAAACTTCTGTACTTCTGCAAAATCTCCTGCACGCCTCTGGCCACGTTGTAGTGGTCCTCGCCCAGCACCGCCGGGGAGAGGATTCTGGAGGTGGAGGCCAGGTGGTCGACCGCCGGGAAGATACCCTTGACGAATATGCTTCTGTCAAGGTAGGTGGTGGCGTCCAGGAAGGCGAATGTGGTGGCCGGAGCCGGGTCCGTGGGGTCGTCCGCCGGCACGTAAACCGCCTGAATGGAGGTTACGGAACCCTTGGTGGTGGAGGTAATTCGCTCCTGCAGCGCGCCCATTTCGGTGGCCAAAGTGGGCTGGTAGCCTACCGCTGAGGGCATTCTGCCCAGAAGCGCGGAAACCTCGCTGCCGCCCTGTACGAACCGGAAAATGTTGTCGATGAACAAAAGGACGTCCCGGCCCTGGGTGTCGCGGAAGTACTCAGCCATGGTGAGAGCGGTGAGCGGCACCCGGAGTCTGGCCCCCGGAGGCTCGTTCATCTGACCGAAGACCATGGTGGTCTTGTCGATAACGCCGCTTTCCTGCATCTCCAACCAAAGGTCGTTACCCTCTCTGGTGCGCTCGCCGACGCCGGCGAACACGGAGAAGCCGCCGTGCTCGGTGGCAACGTTGCGGATGAGCTCGGTGATAAGAACGGTTTTGCCCACGCCCGCGCCGCCGAAAAGACCGATTTTACCGCCCTTGGCGTAGGGGCAGATGAGGTCGATGACCTTCAGACCCGTCTCGAAAACCTCCGTGGCCGGGATCTGCTCCTCGAAAGCGGGAGCCGCCCGGTGGATGGGGAGCTTTTTGTCGGTCTTGACTTCGCCTCTGCCGTCGATTGTCTCGCCCAGGAGGTTGAAAACCCTGCCCAGAGTCTCCTCGCCCACGGGGACCCTAATGGAGCTGCCGGTGTCAACGGCTTCCATGCCCCGGACAAGGCCGTCGGTGGACTGCATGGACACGCAGCGAACCACGTTGTTGCCTATCATCTGGGAGACCTCAACGGTGAGAGTGTGGCCCTGAACATCGGGAATCTCCACGGCGTTCAGAATCTTCGGCAGTTCGTTCTCGTCGAAAGCGATATCCACGACGGGACCGATAACTCGTATAACTTTGCCTTTGTTCATAATCGTACCTTTTTTATTCGAGAGCGGCGGCGCCGCTGACTATTTCGGTAAGTTCGGTGGTAATGGCGGACTGACGCGCCTTGTTGTACATAAGTGTGAGACCGCCGATAACGTCGTCCGCGTTGTTGGTGGCGGCCGTCATGGCGGACATTCTCGCCCCCTGCTCGCTGGCCTGGGACTCGATGAGCGCCATGTATAAAAGGGTGTTCATATACCGGGGCAAGAGACTTTGCAGCAGCAGATCCGGCGAAGGCTCATAAGTGAAATCCGAACCGGAAAGGGAAGCGGAAGTCTCCGGAGCCGCCATGGGCAAAAGCCGCATTGTCGTCGGCTCCTGGGTCATGGCGGAGATAAACTTGGCGTAAATCATATACACCGCGTCAACCTCGCCCTCGGTGAACCGCTTGGAAAGGTGCTCCGAAAGAGTGGTCACCGTGCGGTAATCGGCGCCGGATTTGGGCAGATCCAGCACGTGGACCGTGGGGAACGCCCGCTTCTTGAAGAAAGATATGGCCTTGGAACCCACGGCGATAATCTCGATGTCGTTTCTGTCCCTGTCGCCTATCTCCCTCATGGCGTGGTTCATGAGGTTGGTGTTGAAACTGCCCGCCAGACCTCTGTCCGCGCCCACAACGATGTAGAGAACCCGCTTTTCCGGCCGGGTTTCCATGAGAGGATGGGTGACGTTGCCCACGCTGCCGGCAAGGTTTTCCACAACTTCCCGCAGCCGCTCGCTGTAAGGTCTGCCGTTCACGGCTCTGCTCTGAACCTTCTTCAGTTTTGCCGCCGCCACCATTTTCATGGCGCCGGTTATCTTCCGTATGTTGGTTACGGTTTTTATGCGGCGGCGTATCTCCTTGGTGTTGGCCATTACAGGGTTTCCTTAAAGGACTCCGTGAAGGCGGCCACGGCGTCGGAGAGTTTCTTCATGTTGTCGTCGTCGATAACGCCCTGTTCGTCGATGACCTTGCCCAGGTCGGCGAAGTTCTTGTCCATGTAGGCGTAGAGCCGCTTTTCGTATTCGTCGCACTTGTTCTCGGGAATGTCGTCCAGCATACCCTTGGTGGCGGCGAAGATGATGTAGACCTCTTTCGACGTCTCCATGGGGCTGTACTGGGGCTGCTTCAAAATCTCCACGATGCGGCGGCCTCTGGCCAGCTGGTTCAGCGTCGCCTTGTCAAGGTCGCTGGCGAACTGGGCAAAAGCCTGCAGGGACCAGTACTGGGCCAGGTCAAGCTTCAGCTGACCGGTAACCTTCTTCATGGCCTTGGTCTGGGCGGAAGAACCCACACGGGACACGGAGGTACCCACGTTAATGGCGGGCCGAATGCCGGAATAGAACAAATCCGGCTCAAGGTATATCTGACCGTCGGTAATGGAAATTACGTTGGTGGGAATGTAGGCGGAAATATCGCCGGACTGGGTCTCGATGATAGGCAGAGCCGTAAGGCTGCCGCCGCCCAGCTCGTTGTTGAGCTTCGCCGCTCTCTCAAGCAGTCTGGCGTGGAGGTAGAAGATGTCGCCCGGATAGGCTTCTCTCCCCGGGGGCCGCCGGAGAAGCAGGGAAACCTGTCTGTACGCCTGGGCGTGCTTGCTCAAATCGTCGTAAACGAGGAGGGCGTGCTCGCCCTTGTCCCGGAAATACTCGCCCATGGCGCAGCCTGCGTAGGGGGCGATGTACTGCAGCGGGGCCGGGTCCGAGGCGGAAGCCACCACAACGGTGGTGTATTCCATGGCGCCGTTCCGCTCCAGAGCGGCCACGATGGAAGCCACGGTGGAGAGCTTCTGGCCGATGGCAACGTAGATGCACTTGACGCCCTTGCCCTTCTGGTTGATGATTGTATCGATGGCCAGAGCGGTTTTGCCGGTCTGCCGGTCGCCGATGATAAGCTCCCGCTGACCGCGGCCGATGGGAATCATGGAGTCCACCGCCTTGATACCGGTGGCAAGGGCCTCCTTAACCGGCTGTCTGTCCACAACGCCGGGAGCCCGGGTTTCCACGTAGCGGCGCCGGTCGGTCTTAATGTCGCCTTTGCCGTCCAAAGGCTCGCCCAGGGGGTTCACCACTCTGCCGATGACGGCGTCGCCCACGGGGACGTCGGCGATTCTGCCGGTGCGCTTTACGGTGTCGCCCTCTTTGATGTCGGTGTCGGGACCGAGAATTATACAGCCCACCGAATCCTCTTCAAGGTTGAGAACCATGCCCTCTATACCGCCGGGGAACTCCACAAGCTCACCGGCCATGACGTCGGCCAGTCCGTAGATACGGGCAATACCGTCGCCGACGGAGAGGACCGTTCCCACACCCACTTCCGTGAGTTCGTTCTCGAAGGACTCGAGGTGGGACCGAAGTATTTTCGTTATTTCGTCCGCTCTTATTTTCTCTGCCATTATTTCCTCCGATATGTCAGCCCATCAAGCGGCTTTTCATCATATCAAGATTGTTTTTCACACTGCCGTCTATGAGCAAATCCCCCACCTTCACGGTGAGACCGCCCATAACGGACTCGTCCCGGGTCACGATGAGATTTATCTTCTTCCCGGTCAAGGATTCCAACTTCGCTTTAAGCGACTCTTTCTGCTCGGGGGTGAGCTCGCCCGCCGCGGTCACGTGGGCGTCAACGATGTTCTCCGCCTCCGCCTCAACCTTCTTCAGGGTGTCCGCCAGGCTCACGAGAATCTCCTCCCTGCCCTTTTCCGACAACATGGTCATGAAAGCGGCGGTGAGGGGGTTGACCCGCTCTCCGAAGAGTTCATTAAGGAGCGACGCCTTCTTCTTCCGGGGCACCGCCTGGGACTCAAGGGTCTTAACCAAATCCCCGCTGTCCGCCACGGCGGCCGCGATGAGAGACACGTCCTCCCGGACCGCGTCAAGGAGTCCCCCGGATACCGCGGCCTCGTAGAGAGCCTTCACGTAGCGTTCGCTTATCTTGGAATCAATCATTTCGCCTTACCGTCCAAACCGGCGATGAAGTCGTCAACCAGCTTTTTGTTGGTTTCCGTGTTCATGTTGGCGCCGATAACCTTGCCGGCGGCGTCCACCGCAAGCTGAGCTATTTCGTTTTTGACGGCTCTGAAAGCGGCGTCCTTTTCTTCCGCGATTTCGATTCGGGCCTTCTCTTTAATCTCCGCCGCCTCTTTGCGGGAGTCGTCAAGGATTTGCTTCTTGAGCTCCTCCGCCTCGGTTTCGGCGGCATTCAATTTCTCCGCGACCCGTTCCTTTACGGAAGCCATTTGCTTTTCGTACTCCGCCTTCAGAGACTCGGCGCTCTTGCGGTCGTCGGCGGCCTTGGCGTAGTCGCCCTCAATCTCCGACTTCCGAGCGTCAATCATCCCAAGTATGGGAGTAAACAGCCATACTTTGAAGATAATGAGCAGAATGGCGAAAGCGCCGATCTGAAGTATGAGTACTTTCGGATCTATGTTAAGTATATCCATTTGCAGACTTTACGGATTAGGTGTCGGGTATCGGAAAACGTGTTGAGCGGATTATATAACTCACACCGTAATGCCAGTCGGTAGAATCCGCCGCCTCTGCGGCACATTACCCAAACCCGATATAATCTTATTTCGCCAGGGCGGTAATGAGTTCCTTCACGCTGGGAATGCCCAGGAAGAGAAGAATCAGGGACACCAGAAGGGCGTAGATAACCAGAGATTCGATAAGAGCCAGAGCGATAATCATGGCTGTCTGAATCTTGCCGCCGGCTTCGGGCTGTCTGGCGATACCTTCAAGGGCCGCGGCCGCGGCCTTACCCTGAGCGAGAGCGCCGCCGATAACGGCGATGGGGAGACCGAGACCGATCGCGATCGCGAGAGCTACCAGAAATGACATGTTAATAATCCTCCTTGCGCGGTTGCGCAATATATTGAAATTGTTATCTTCCGCCGGTGGCGGATTGATACCTAAGAGTGTTCCTCCTCATGCCCGGCAATGGCCATGGCGATATACACCGAGAAGAGCATGGAGAAGACGAAGGCCTGAACGGCCGACGTAAAGACGGAAAAGAGGGTTATGGGGAACTGAATGGGAATGAGACAGTAGCCCATTACCGAGGTCACAATCAAAATCAAAACGGAAATAACCATTTCCTCGCCGTAGATGTTGCCGAAAAGACGGATAGCCAGGGAAAGGGGTTTGGCTATCTCGCCGATGATGTGAATCGGCAGCATAAGGGGAGCCAGCCAAATGGGCTCGCCGAGGAAGTGCTTGAAGTAAGCGAGGCCGGACTTGCGGACGCCGTAGACCTGAACCGTCAGGAAGGCGAAGAGAGCCAGCGCCACGGTGGTGTTGATGTTGGCGGTGGGACTCACGAAGCCCGGAATAATGCCGAAGAGGTTAAGGGAAAAGATAAAGATGAAGATGGTGCCGATAATGGGAACGGCGGTGCGGGCGGCTTCTTTGCCCACAATGTTCTCCACGAAGGCGGCCAGACCGCCCACAATCATCTCAAGCACGGTCTGGAACCGGCTCGGGTTCTTCCTGTCGAGCTTGCGGGTGGCGCAAATAGCCGTCACCGCCAAAACAAGCACGATGAAGTATGTGACTATGACAGGCTCCGGCACCCATTCGGGCACGAACTTGTACATAAAGTGGAGCCATGTTCCGTGTTCTTCCATTTATCGGTCCTCCGGGGAATTTTTTGCTCCCCAAACCGCCCCGCCGAGGGCTTCCGCCACGATGACGCTCTGGGTGAGCACCACTCCGAAGCAGAAAGCAATCACGAAGGGGGCGCTTGAGCCGAAACTCTTTACGATTACCGCCATGAAAGCGACGGTGAGGATAAACATAAGGAGTTTCGCCCACACGAAGATTTTCATGCCCCGCTTTGTGTCGGAGCCGAGCATTCGGGAAACCGCGAACCGGTATCCGGCCACGATTCCCATTGACAGACAACCACCGAAGACCCAGCCCAGCACCGCGGGAAGGCACTTCGTAAGAAGCATGAGCGCCGCCACCGCCGGCAGGATTATCAAGGATATCCGCAGGGCTCTGTCAATCATCTTCGTCCTCGTTTGAACGTTCAATCGCCTTTTTGAGAATGCCCACAGACTCGTAAATCCCCGCCGACAGACCGAACAACACAAACACAAAAGTCAGAGTGGGGTATGTGCCGAAAACTTTGTCCAAGGCGTACCCCATGCCCATACCGATAAGTATGGCGATACAGTTCAAAAGACCGATGCTGCCCACGTCCGCCAGGGCTTTGAGGGAATTTTTGTCAAGGATTCTCATGATGACAACCGAAACATCCGTTCTATTTTACCACTTTTCGCGTTTTTACGCAACAGGCAAAGCCGTTTGACATATCACCGCCGCCGTGTTACAATAATCGAAAGCC
>JAGDDM010000296.1 GCA_017958015.1 Abditibacteriota bacterium
AACGGTGTCCAAAAGAACCGTCTTTTCGTCCTTTACCACGTAGGAGTTGTAGGATATGCCCCGCGGAATGGGGTAGACGTTCTCGAAGAGAGCCAGTTTGCGGTCCGAAGCGCCCACATAGTAGGTGTCGCCGCTTATTTTTTTGACGCAGTACATAGTTTGTATCTCCTTTATATCCAAGTGTCGGTTTCGGAATCGTAGATGGTGGAGCGCTTGCGGTTGCGCAGAAGCTTGTCTTTGCCCGCCAGGTGAATCCACAGCATGCCCATGAGGAAGCCGCCGATGTGGGCTCCGTAGGCAACACCGCCGCCCACCTGACCGCCGCAGCTCATGATGCCGCTGAGCTGAGCAAGGAACCAGAAGCCCAGCACGATAAGAGCCGGCAAATCAACGAAGGTGACAAAGAAGAAAATGGGCAGAATGGTGCGTATTTTCGCCTGGGGGAAGAGGATGAGGTAGGCGCCCAGAACGCCCGCTATGGCTCCGCTGGCGCCCACGGTGGGGGTCATCATGTTGCCGGTGACGCTTGCCACCAAAATGTGAGAGAGAGCGGCCACAACACCGCAGACAAGGTAGAAGATGAGGAACTTAAAGTGTCCCAGCTTGTCCTCGATGTTGTTGCCGAATATCCACAGGTAGAGCATGTTTCCGGCGATATGCAAAAAGCCTCCGTGCATGAACATGGAGGTGAAAATCGTTATCCACTGGGGGTGGGGGCCGATTGCCGGGTTGTTTTGATAGCCAACCAGGTGCCCCAGGTTGTCCAGAACCGGCACCGGGCGGATGTCGCTTATGACGCCCGCCGGGACCATGGCCCAGTTCCAGAGACGGGAGAAATACTCATTGGCCGCGCCGGTGCTGTCGATGATGTAGACAATGATATTCAGCGCCATGATGAAGTACATCACGTAGGGCACCGTTGCGGCTTCGTTTTTGTCTTTGATGGGAATCATTGAGAGGACTTGTCCTTGCCGCCAAGAAGGTCGTTCAGGTTGTCGGCGTTTTCAAGCTCGCGGTGAATCTTCAGACACTCGTCGGCGTCGATTTTGCCCCGCTTGATGATTTTGCCGTTCTCGTCCCGGAGCGGGATGAAAGTCTCTTTCTTGGCGTTGCCGTCCTCGTAGAGGAGGTTTTCGTCCCACTCGTCGAAGCGCAGGCGCATCTCGTCAAGGCGCAGACATCGGGGACAGAAGTAACGCACGAAAACCATGGGCGCCGCTATGTTTTGCATGTAGCACCCTATTTCCGCCACGTTGCGCATGTATATTCTCTCACCGCAGATGCAGGTGACCGGTCTTTTAGGCATTTTGAATCTCTTTTAATTACTCAAAACTTGATTGTTTTCGGTTCTTCGGTAAACGACGCTATGACGGCGGTGGCGTCGGTGATGTAAAAAACTTCCGTGTTGCCGTCGTCGGGGGAGTACATGGTTTTCAGCATGGGATACTCCTCCAGCATGTGGACTCTGGCGGCCCGGTTGTCGTCGACACAGGCTTTGCCCGCGATGCGGATCCAGGAGCCGCTCTCCTTGTCGAAAGCGCAAATCTCGATACTGGGATTGTCTTTCATCTGCTTCGACACATCCTTGGAGGCGCCGGTTTGGAAGTAGAGCTTGCCCTCGAAAAGGTCGATGGTACCGAAGGGGCGCACTCGGGGTTTGCCCTCCGCGTCAACGGTGGCGAGGTAGTAGTCGCCCACACGTTTCAGGTAGTCGTACACTTCTTTCATTTCGCTGTTTCCTCTCTTGCCGCGCTGATCGGCGCGGTTACCGTTGATTTATACACAATATTAACTATGCCGGCGGCGGTATCCCGAATGTCCGGTGCGCCGTAGGCCGTTACGGAGACTTTGATGGTGGTTGAGCCGTTGAAAATTCCCGCGGGAATGACGCACTCACAGGTTTTGGCGGGCAGCAGCCAGGTTTTTATGTTCTTTTTGAAAACTTCCGGGGGAACTTTGCCCGGGAACATGGCGTCCACATGGCTCTCCATGGCGCCGGCGGTCCAGCGGACTCTGGCGCCTTTTACGCTGCCTTCGGCGTTTACCGCGTAGCCCACGGCGCCCTCAACCGGTTTCCACTTAAGGGGCAGGGGCTTGGTGAGATCGTAGCCCTTTTGCAAATCGAGAAGCTCCGTGGGGGCCAGGTACGCGCCTTTGACTTCAGCGGTCACCTTGTCGGCGAAGTTTGTCTCGAAGGCGTAGGTTCCTTCGGCCTTGGCGGAAGTCATGACCTTGGGAAGTTTTGCGCTCCGCTGCGTGTGCCCGGCGAAACCGTGCTCATTGCCGATGACGCCCATTGCCATGGATTTAAGTTCCGTTCGGTCCAAAGACTTGGGCTGACCCTTTTCGACGGCGTTGCCCACGCCGGAGTAGAGATTTATCACCGGGCCGCCGGGCCGATTCGCCGCGGAATCCTTCGACTGAGCCTTGTTGATTCTGAGCATGTTAATCTTGAGGGGTTTGGCGTTTTCTCCGGGCATGAGGAAGTTTACGGCGGGTTCGTCGGAGCCGTCATAGGCAACGTCCGACCGAACGGACTGGCTCACGTTGGAGAAGTCGGTGGTTTCGCCGCCGGCCTGGGTGGGTATAACGGGAATTCCCGGATACATCATCCGGGAGGTGATAAAGGCGATGGTAAAGATTGTCTTGAGCATTGCGGTACCTGTCGAGTTATCGTGAAAAGGGGATAGTCGCGCCCGAGGGCGCGGCTAAACCCCGTTTTTTGTTATATTGATTGATTACAATCTTTTTTCGGAGGAGCCCACTTCGATGATTTTGTAATCACCGCCGGACTTCTTGATTCTGTAGCTGGCGTAGACTTTCCGCACCCGGCCGTACTCATCGTAGTATTCGTGAGTGGCGTTGCCGGTGTAGCTGCCGTCTTTCGCCTTCTTCAGCTGATACCAGGTGAAGTTGAGAGTGTCGATGGAGTCTACGGCGTCATAGACCATGTCGATGTAGTCCTCGCCGCTGACGTAGTACTCGTAAGCTCCGTCCAGCATTACCGCGATTTTGTCTTTTTTCTTGACGTAGCGGGTGATGTCGGAAGCGTTGTTCTCGTTCCAGCCGTCGGCAATGGCTCTGAAGACTTTGCGGAGTTCGGTGCCCACCTCGGGATATCTCTCGAGATAGTAGCCGGCTCCTTCGGGATAGTCGTAGACCTGGACGTAGGAAGGATACTCATACTCGCTGTGGGAGGTGTGGGACACCATCAGGTAGCTGAGTACGCCGTAGTAGAAGAAAGCGGAGCGGCTGTTGTGGCCGTTGCTGCTCACATGGTTCCAGTAGCCGAAGCGGTAGGGCTGCTTGTTGGAATAGTAGTAGCGGTTGTCGCGGTAGACGGGACCGTAGTTGTCGTTGATTTTCGGCCGCTTCTGTCCCCGACCTCTGGCCGCGGGAGAGCCGTATTTGACATTGCCGTTGTAGTAGGGATCGCGTCTGTTTACGATGGGCGGAGGAGTCGGTTTGTTGCCGGGTCTCTTGTAGTTGTTATCCTGCTTCTTGGGAGCGGGCTTGGACTTGTTTGTTCTCTTCGTCGATTTCTTTGCGGTAATCGTCAGGTCGGCGCCCTTAACCGCGGGAGCGGCAAAAGCGGCGGCGCTGGTTACCGCGAAAGCGGCGAGGGAGAGGAAGATGATACTTGTTCTTTTCATCGGTATTGCCTCCTTTGTGTTTGTTAATACGTAAGACGAATTTTTTTTCGCCTTATTTCTTATCGGAGTCGTTTTTTCCCGCTTTTATGAGGGCGCGGATGAGGGTAAAGAGCTTAACGCCTATACCCAGCGTGTTTGCGGCGCCTATGACCTTGGGGCTTACAGCGCCGGAAACCTTGTTGGAGAATCCGCTGAAGACGTTCGAGGCGGTCTCGGTGACGTCGTTCACATTTGCGACTATGGAGTTCACGGCGGCGGCGATGGAGTCTATCTTTCCGCCCACGTTTTCGGTTGTGCTCCTCATCTGTTTGAACATAACCGATGCGTCTCCCGTCAGGTCGTTAAGCTTTCTCGCCATCTGTTTCAGGGATTCGGCGTTCTTTTCCGTGAGCTTCTTGATTCTGTACATGAAGACGAGGCATCCTATGCCCACGGCGATGAACATAATCGCCACGATTGCCATAAGTACCTGACATACGGCTATTGTTTTTACGGCAGCTTCCATAATAACGTTCCTTTCCTATTTGATATTCGAGTTGTCGTGTAAAATCGGCTTCAGAGCCAGCGCCACGGGCTTGGGGTTGCCCTCAAAGTCCACTACGGAGGTGTTGGCGGCGCAGGGGAAACAGTCGTGGCCCATCCAAAGGATGGTTCCGCCGCAGCGGGGGAAACGGCCCTTGGTATGGTTGAAGATGGTGGTGATAATCTTCGTCTG
>JAGDDM010000297.1 GCA_017958015.1 Abditibacteriota bacterium
AGAATACGCACGTAAAACGTGCAAGGAGACTTACTTAATGAAAGCACCTTTCAACACCAACATGTACCGTGTAAGTCCTTGGGACTTCGACGCCGAAGTAACCAAGAACTTCGACTTCGCCAAGGACATCAAGTTCCACGACGTCACCCTCCGCGACGGTGAGCAGGAAACCGGCGTTGTTTTCCTCCCCCAGGACAAGGTTGAGATCGCCCGCCAGCTGGCCAAGATCGGCATCGACAGAATCGAAGCCGGTATGCCCGCCGTTTCCGAGCAGGATGCCGAAGCCTGTAAGCAGATTGCCGCTGAGTGCAAGACCGCCGATGTCTTCGCTTTCGCCAGATGTATGCTCGTCGACGTAGAGAAGGCTCTCTCCTGCGGCTGCAAGGGTATCATCCTTGAGATCTCCACCAACAGACAGATGGTAGAGAAGGCTTACAACAAGGACTACGAATGGGCTAAGCAGGCCGCCATCGACGCGACCCTGGCCGCCAAGGAAAAGGGACTCTTCGTCTCCTTCTTCTGCATCGACTCCACCAGATCCGACATCAACGACCTTCTGAGCATCGTCGGCGACGTCGCCGAGAAGGGTCACCTGGATTCCGTTACCCTGGCCGACTCCTTCGGTTGTATCATCCCCGAAGGCTATGCCGCCATGGTCCGCAAGGTCAAGGACACCTTGGGCAAGCCCGTTGAGGCTCACTGCCATATGCAGTTCGGTCTCGGTACCGCCAACACCCTCGCCGCTCTGGCCGCGGGTGCCAACGTTGCCCACATCACCTGCTGCGGCCTCGGTGAAGGCGCCGGTAACACTCCCTACGAAGAAGTTATCATGGCCCTCCGCTGCATGTACGGTATTCCTCTCAACCACCTTCACACCGAGTACTTCATGGAGACCGCCAAGATGGTCTGCGAAAAGGCCAACAACCACGCTCTCCCGGTCAACAGACCCGTTCTCGGCGAGAGAGTTTTCGAAGTCGAGTCCGGTATCGGCGTAATGTTCAACGCGAACGCCGCCAAGCACAACGACCAGGAACTCCTCTACACCTTCAACCCCGCTATGGTCGGTCAGAAGTACATGGACTTCGTTATGGGTAAGAAGTCCGGTTCCTTCACCATCGACCTCTGGCTGGAGAGAATGGGCAGACTCGAGGGCGTTACCAAGGAGCAGAAGAACGAAATGCTCGAGAAGGTAAAAGCCTTCGCGTTCCGGAAGAAGAACACCCTCACCGTTCCCGAGTTCGAAGCCATCGTTGACGAAGTCATCGGCAAGCCCGCGGTCAAGCCGACCCCCGGCAACCCGATCCTCGACCAGCAGGTTTCCAGAGCCGGCGAACAGTGGCTCAAGGACAGAAAGATCTACGAGATCGACCTGTAATATACGCTTATAATGTGAGAGCGCGCACCCCGCGCTCTCACATAAACTTATCCGAAAGGCAATTCATCCATGCATCCCTATATAGAATTTCTTATCGACAAAGCGAGCAAACTCCACGGCAAAGTGGCCGTTCCCGACGGTCAGTTTGACGAGAGAGTTCTCGAAGCCTGCGTCCGGGTCCACAAAGCCGGTTGGCTTGACGTTGTAATGGTGGGCTCCCGGGCCGAGTACGAAAAGATGGCGTCGAAGTTCGGTTTCGACATCACCGGTATGACCATCGTCGACCCCGACGAGACGGATGAATTTGCCGACTATTGCAAAGAGTACGGCGTTATGAGAGCCAAGGAGAACCTGACACCCGAACAGATTGAAGCGGTTCTCCGGGAGCCGGTGGCCCTTGCCATGATGCTGGTTAAGCACGGCAAGGTTGACGGCGTCTGCTCCGGCGTCTACTACTCCACCGCCGACGTTGCCCGTCCGGCGATTAAGATTCTCGGCCTGCAGAAGGGCGTGTCCAAGATGACCGCTCTGGGTGTTATGATTTTCGAGGACACCCCCATCGGCAAGAACCTGGTTTACTGCGCCGCCGACGGCACAATTCTTCCCAACCCCACCGCCGAGGAACTGGCGGAGATAGCCATCCTTGCCACCGACAAGGCCAAGGCCATTCTTCCCACCGAGCCCCTCACCGCCATGCTCTCCTTCTCCACCTGCGGCAGCGCCAAGCACGAGATGGTAGACAAGGTGACAACGGCTCTTAAGATTGCCAACGAGAAGCGGCCGGACCTCAAGATTGACGGCGAGTTCCAGCTGGACACCGCCATTTCTCCCAGAGTCGCGGAGAAGAAGATGAAGCGGCCCTCGGAAGTCGCGGGCAAAGCCAACGTTCTCATTTGGCCGGACCTTCAGGCCGGCAACATGGTGGGCAAAGGCATGATGATTATGGGCAGCGGAATGCTGGTTGGCGCCACATTCCTGGGCCTCAACGGATTTGTGAACGACCATTCCCGGGGCGCCACGGTTGACGAGATTGTCACCAATATCGCCTTTGTGGGCGCTCAGATAGAGGAGAACAAGTAATTATGAAAATGCTTATCGCGAACGTGGGATCTTCCTCGTTTAAGTGTCAGCTTCTGGATATGCCCGCCGAAAAGCAGTTGGCCAAGGCCAAAGTGGAGCGGGTAAAGACCGACAACGGTATCATCACCTGGTCCATCGGCGGCGGCGAGAGCCACAGAGTGGAGATGCCTCTGCCCACATACGGCGACGCCATTTCCTTCGTCCTCAGCAAGTTCGTGGGCGAGGACGGCGCGGTGAAGTCCATGGACGAGATTGAGGACGTGTCCTTCAAGCCGGTTTACGCCAAGGGTCTCTCCGGCTGCCGGTACATGACCCCGGAAGTCTGCGACAAGATGGCTGTTTACAACAGAGTCATCGCTCCCATGCACAACCCCATGTACATCGACGCCATCGAGAACTTCAGAAGACTTTTGCCGGGAGTTCCCCTCACCGGTCTTTTCGAGGACTGGTTCTTCGACAAACTTCCGGATTACGTTCAGTATTATCCCATTCCCTGGGACTGGACTCAGAAATACGACATCAAGAAGCACCTGTTCCACAGCTCCAGCCACGGTTACGCCGTGAACAAGGTCTCCGAAGTCATGGGCAAGAGCCGCTATGACCTGAACATGATTCTCTGCCATCTGGGCGGTTCCTCCTCCATTATGGCCATCGAAAAGGGCGAGGGCCTGGACGGCTGCGGCGGTTTCTCCCTCCAGAACGGTATCGCCAACTCCGTGCGCCCCGGCGACCTGGATCCCTTCCTGCTTTCCTTCCTGGTAGCCCAGGGCGAGGGCGACGTTGATCAGGTTATCGACAAGGTCATGACCGAAGGCGGTCTGGCGGGTCTCTCCGGCATCGGTTACGATATGCGGGACCTGCAGAAGGCGGCCGAAGAGGGCAACGAGAGAGCCAGACTGGCCATCGACGTCTACGTCCACGGCGCCAAGAAATACATCGGCAGCTGGATGGCGGTTCTCGGCCACGTTGACGTTATCACCATGCAGGGCGGCACCGGTGAAGCCAGCTCCTACATCCGCAAGAGAGTTCTGGGCGGTTTGGAGGAGTACGGAATCGTTCTCGACGATAAGCGCAACGAGGAAACAATCGGCAAGCTGGGCAAGATTTCCGCCGACAACTCCCGCACCGAGATTTGGGTAATCCCGGTTGACGAGGAGATTATGGTGGCCAGAGCCTGCTACAAGCTCCTGACGGAAGGCAAGTAATTGCGATTTTACAGATTTAAGACCGCGAAATACCCGGAGGGCACCTACGGCGTGTCCGAGGACGGCGGAAAGATTGAAGTCGTCAAAGGCGGTCTTTTCGATCCGGTTGAGAAAACCGGTGATACGGTGGGGACCGGTGAGATAGAGTCCTATCTTCCTCTCACGACGCCTCCCAACATCGTGGCGGTGGGCATGAATTACAAAGACCACGCCGCGGAATTGGGGCTGCCCCTGCCGAAAAACCCGCTGATTTTCCTGAAATCCGCGGCGGCGATAAACGCCCACATGGGAAATATCGTCATTCCGGGCAATTATCCCGACGGAAACGACTATGAGGCGGAACTTTGTGTTATAATAGGTAAAGCCGCGAAGAACGTTTCCGAGTCGGAGGCCCCGGAGTACATCTTCGGCTACGCCTGCGCCAACGACGTGACGAACCGCCAGGCGATTGCCGAGGACGGACAGTGGGCTCGGGGCAAGAGTTTCGACACTTTCGCTCCCGTAGGTCCCTTTATCGAGACGGAATACGACTCGAGAGGCAAAAGAATAGTCTCCCGGTACAACGGAGAGATTATGCAGGATGACAACACCGACGGCATGGTGTTCGACATTCCTTATTTGGTAAGTTACATAAGCAGACAAATGACTCTGCTTCCGGGAACCGTTATCATGACGGGCACCCCCTTCGGCGTGGGATATTGGCGGGACCCTCGGGTTCAGCTGAGACCCGGCGACCTCTGCGAGGTCGAGATCGAGGGTCTGGGATGCCTCCGGAACACGGTTATCGGTAATTAAAGGCTACAAGCGCGTTTCGCGCTGTAAATCTTCCGCCATGAGCGGAATCGAGTAATCGAAAGGAACATAATTTTATGGCCGCAAGAAAAATTCGTTTTGTGGAAGCCTTGCGTGAAGGTATGCGCCAAGAAATGGAGCGCGACGAAAGAGTCTTCGTAATCGGCGAAGGCGTCGGACCTCACGGAAGCTGCTTCAAGCAGACCGACGGTTTCGTCGCTCAGTTCGGTGACGACAGAAGCAAAGACACCCCCATCTCCGAGATGGCTATCTCCGGATGCGGCGTGGGCGCCGCTATGATGGGTATGCGCCCGATTGTCGACCTCATGTGGATCGACTTCATGACTCTGGCCACCGACCAGATTTGCAACCAGGCCGCCAAGCTCAACTACATGTCCGACGGACAGGTTAAGGTTCCGGTTGTTTACAGAGCCTCCTCCGGCGCTTCCATGTCCAACTCCGCTCAGCACTCCGGTTCTTTCTACAGTTGGTTCGCCAACATTCCGGGTCTGACCGTTGTTGTCCCCTCCACTCCCTACGACGCCAAGGGTCTCATCGTCTCCGCCATTCGCGAGGAGAGCCCGGTTCTCTACTTCGAGCACAAGAGACTTTTGAACACCAAGGGCGAAGTTCCCGAGGAAGAGTACACCGTTCCCATCGGCGTTGCCGACATCAAGAAAGAGGGCACGGACATCACCGTGGTCGCCACCGGCGTTGAAGTCAAGTACACCCTTGACGCCTGCAAGAAGTTCCTCGACAAAGAGGGCATCTCCGTTGAGGTTGTGGACCCCAGAACGATTTGGCCCTACGACAAGGAGACCATTCTGAACTCCGTTAAGAAGACCGGTAAGCTCCTGGTCGTTGACGAGGGCTTCAGAGTATGCGGTTTCGCTTCCGAAATCGTGGCCATGGTTTGCGAAGAGGGTATGGAATACCTCAAGCAGGCTCCCGAGCAGTACAATACCGTTCACACCACTATCCCCTTCGCCCCGGCGATGGAAGACTACGTATTCCCCAACCCCGCCAAGATCGCGGACAGAATCAGAAAGATGGTGGCTAAGTAAAGGAGCGCATGATGGATAACAAACTTAAACTCGATTTGCTCAGAACTATGCTCGAGATCCGCAAGGCGGAGCTCCAGCTGGCGATTCTCTACAAGCACGGCGAAGTGCCCTGCGCCGCCCACCTCTATGAAGGTGAGGAAGCCATCGCGGCGGGCGTCTGCGCCAACCTTAACGACAAAGACTGCATCACTTCCACCCACAGAGGCCACGGCCACTGCATCGCCAAGGGTATGGATGTGAAGAAGATGATTGCGGAAGTCTGCGCCCGCAAGACCGGCTGCTGCAGCGGTAAGGGCGGCACCATGCACATGTTCGCTCCCGAAAAGGGCGTCATGGGCACCATCGGTATCGTGGGCGGCGGTATGCCGATTGCCACCGGTATCGGCCTGGCTCTCAAGATGCAGAAGACCGACAACGTGGCCGTCTCCTTCTTCGGAGAGGGCGCCAGCAACAACGGCACCTTCCATGAGAGTCTGAACCTGGCTTCCCTGTGGAAGCTCCCGGTCATTTACGTTTGCGAGAACAACGGCTTCGCCACTTCCGTAAGCGCCGCAAGATCCACCTCCGTCAAGGACATCAGCATCAGAGCCCTGGGCTACAACATGCCGGGCGTCACCGTTGACGGCAACAAGGTTGACGAAGTCTACGCCGCCGCTAAGGAAGCGGTTGAGCGCGCCAGAGCCGGCGAAGGTCCCACCCTTATCGAGTGCAAGACCTACAGACTCCGCGGCCACTTCGAGGGCGACGACTGCCTCTACAGAACCAAAGAGGAGACCGAAATCGCCAAGCAGCTCCGCAACCCGGAGACCTACTGGAAGAACTGCCTCATCATCGAGGGCGTTCTCACCGAGGAAGAATATCAGCAGATGGAAGCGGAAGTCGACGCCAAGATCGCCGAGGCGGTTGAGTTCGCCCTGAACTCTCCCAAGCCCGAGGGCGAAGACGCGATGACCCTCTATCACACCCCCTTGTTCTAAAGGATTTCAGGGAGACGGCCCGAAACCGTCTCCCATTATAAGGAGAAAATTATGGCAGCAAAAGTATTCACCATGCCCAGACTGGGCCAGACCATGGAAGAAGGTTCCGTAGTCGAATGGCTCGTTGAGGAAGGCGGAGAAATCACCGAAGGCGAAGCGATGGTCACCATCCAGTCCGACAAGGCCAACCTCGAGGTTGAGGCCGAGCAGGACGGCTATCTCGCCAAGATTCTCGTCACCGAAGACGACGGCGACGTTGAAGTGGGCACCCCCATCGCCATCATCACCGACGAAGAGGGTGAGGACTTTGACGAGGACGAACTTCTCGCCGAGTTCGAGTGAGGTCAAACATGACTTCCGTTTATGATTTGAACGGCAAAGTTGCCGTTGTCACCGGCGGCGCCGGCGCCATCGGCGGAGCCATCTGCGAAAAGCTGGCTTCCTGCGGCGCCACCGTCGTGGTTTCCGATGTGGCAACCGAAAAGGGCGAGGCCTTCGCCAAGACCCTCGGGAACAACAGCAGCTTCTGCTATTGCGACATCAGCAAGTACGAATCCGTGCAGCAGCTGATTGACACCGTGGTTGAGCGCTACGGCAAGCTTGACATTATGGTCAACAACGCCGGTATTAACACCGGCAAGCCGGAAGAGAGAGTCACCACGGATCAGTATCCGGTGGAAACCTGGCACAAGATTATCGGTATCGACCTTGACGGCACCTTCTACTGCTGTCAGCTGGCTTCGAGACAGATGATCAAGCAGGGCGGCGGCAACATCATCAATGTGGCCAGCGTGGCCGGTGTTGTGGCTCTGCGGCTGCAGGTCGGTTTCGTGGCCGCCAAGGCCGCCATCATCAGAATGAGCGAAGCCATGGCTTGCGAACTGGGTCCCAAGGGTATCAGAGTCAACGTGCTTTCCCCCGGTTCCACCCTCTTTGAGGGCACCCGGAAGCTCTTCTACGCCAACAAGGATTTCGCCGACAGACTCCTGTCCTTCATTCCCGCCGGCAGACCCGCCGACGTTACGGAAATGGGCGAAGCGGTGGCGTTCCTCGCTTCCGATGCCTCGCAGTACATGAACGGCCACAACCTTATCGTTGACGGCGGTTGGACCTGCGGATTCAACAGAGATTTCTGATTCGAAATCGAAAAATTGCCCGCTTCGGCGGGCTTTTTTTATTGCGGTTCGGTGTTGAAAAATTCATTAAAAGTGTTACTTGACAAATTTTCAAGCGGTGCTATAATATATATTAATTACCTTAAAAGGTAAAATCTTCCCGGAAAGGAGGTGAAAAAGAAATGAGAAAAATGCTTTTCGTTTTGGCTCTCATAG
>JAGDDM010000298.1 GCA_017958015.1 Abditibacteriota bacterium
CCACTTCGCCGCGTCGGCAAACTCCTCCTTCGTCGGAGCCACGCACATGGCGGCGGAGGCGAGAAGAGCGAGAGCGAGAGTAAAAATCAATCGTTTCATTTTGTTTCCTTGTAAAACACAATAGCGGAACCGGGCTTGTCGGTGAGGGTGAACTCAACACCCTTTTCGCCCGCTTCTTTGCCGGAGAGATACTTTATCTCCTCACTGTCTCTGTCGGTGAAAGCGTATTTCACCTTGGGGTTAAGACCCCGAATCTTCAGCGTCTTTGACGACTCATCGCACTCGGACCGGCGGAAGGCCTGAATCACGCCCTCCTTCGCCGTGCCGAACTGCCAAGCGCACCAGGATTTCTCGTCGGCGGTGCACTCCGTTAGAGGATAGTAGTCGTCGTAGTAGTACTTGCTCACAAGCTTCCAATCCTTGAAGTCTTTGCGCCACTGCTCGAAGTCCGCCCCCGCGGGAGGGGTGTTGGAGCAGATTCCGGGCGTCATGTTGCTGCGGAAGTTGTAGCTGTCAAGGACGTAGGTGCCGGTGCCGGTGAAAGGCGCCCACATGGAGCAGCCGTAGGTCTGGGTCTGGGTCACCAAGGTGTTGAAAGCGGAGTCGGTGCGCCACAACGGCACGGAGCGTTTCAAGGTGTCCGGGTCGTTCCGTCTGCCGCCGCTTGCGCATGTATCTATTATAAGCCCCGGGAACTTTTTGAGCAAATCGTCCCAGAACTTCAGGTGGCCCACCACATACTTGTTCTCGGTGATGCCCTGTCTGTCCGGCTCGTCCGCGTTCTCCCAGAAGATGAGGGGCTCGATGTTGTAGTCCTCCCGGTAGATGTCGATATGCTCCCGGGATATGGCGTCGGCGGTGGCCTTGAAGATGTACTCAACCGCCTTGGGGTTGCCGAAGTCAACAAGCTTCCGGCCGCCTATCCTCTGATACTGATTAATGGTGTCCTTTTGGTCCTCCCGAACCGACAGGAAGAACTCTTGCCGCTCGTAGAAAGGCGTGTCCGGCCAAACTTCCTCCGGCTGGAACCACACGATGGTGCCCTTCATGCCCCGGCTGTGGGCGTAGTCGTCAATCGCCTTCAGGCCCTTGGGGAACTTGGTCATGTCCGTGTCCCAGGAGCCGGTGATCCAATGGCCGTCGATGAAGGAGGGAGTGTACCAGCCGATGTCCATCCACCAATAGTCGATAGCGAGACCGTTGTTCAAATAGTCGTCGATACCGGATTTCTGGTTCTCCTCATTTGCGAACATCATCTCGTTGTAAACTCTGGAAGCGGTGGCGGCTATCTGGGGCGGCACAACTTTGCCGTCCTTGGTTCGGGGCATGTTGTGGGCGAGCATCCACTTCCGCCACAGGTTCACCCCGTCAAAGGCGTCGCCGCCCTTGCGGAACTGCACAACTATTCGGGGAGTGCGCACTTCCTCGCCGGGCAGGAGGTAGAAGTCGGTGGTTTTCTGCCCTATCCGCACGTGGACGTTATCTCTTCCCCGCTCAAAGAGGGACTGCCACTGGCCTTCCCAACCGGCCACCACGGTGACGCCGCTTCCGCCGAAATCGAGGGAGTAATAGGGAGACTCGCCGTTGGTACATCTGCCGCCAACGGGCTCAAGGACGACTTTCTCGCCCTTGGCGAGATCCTTTTCAACGTACTGAAGCTCGTGACCTGCCCGCAGAAGCCGAACATCTCCCTCGGCGGTGAAATACTCGTCGATACCGGTGAGGTTCTTTATCCGGCCGCTGTTTTTCTTACCCTCGTTTTTGAGGTAAACCGTCCACTCAACGGTGGGGGAATCCTTGTAGAGGGTGTACTCGCACCGAGCGGTGAGACCGTCGTCGTTTTTGTAGATGACAACTCCCGGCGCGGCGGTCCGTGTCCACTCCCGCAAGAAGCAATAGGATCTGCCGCCCTCATACTCGAAGGAGAAGGGAATCCGGGTGCCGACGGTGAAGCATTCGTTTGCGAACTTCTCCGCCGCCCTGTGGTCGCCGCAGTCCGCCCAAACGGCGGAGGCGGCAAATATCAACAGAAAAGGAATCAGCCGTTTCATCACAGTTTCTTATACTCGTAGAGCGCCACGGAGCGGGGCTCGTCGAGAGTGACCGTGAACTCCCGGCAGAGGTCCGCGCCCTTGGCTCTGAAGCTCTTGCCGGTGAGCAGCTCCGTCACCTCATACTCCGCGTCCTCCTCAAGGGCCCGCAATTTAACGGTGATTGAACTCTCCTCCGCCTCGGGTCGTCTGAACAGCTCCGCGATGCCCTTGCCCTTGTCGGGGAGGTTGAACTCGTAGCCTATCCACACATTCTCCGCGGAGGAATACTCCGTCAGCGGGTAGTAGTCGCCGAAGAAGGCGGGGCCAAGGTGGTTTCTGAAAATATCGAAGCAGCGGCGGACGCTTTCGTAGTCGATGTCCGTCCGGCG
>JAGDDM010000299.1 GCA_017958015.1 Abditibacteriota bacterium
AGAGGGAGCCTCCTCCTGCACGCCGCCGGAGTCGCTCAAAATGAGGTAGGATTTCTTCATGATGTGCACGAAGGGCAGATAGTCCGGGGGCTCGATGAGGTAAATCCGCTCAACGCCCTCCAGCTCCGCCTTCACAACGTCCCGAACAACCGGGTTTTTGTGCATGGAAAAGAGAATGCTCACGTCCTGATTGCGGCTCACGATCTCCCGGGCCGCCCGGCAGATATCCAGCATGGGTCCGCCCCAATTTTCCCGACGGTGGGCCGTCATAAGCACCGTCCGGGGATGGGAAAAGGCTTCGTCAATCTTGGGGTCGTCGAAGGTCATGGGCTTGCCGGCGATGGAAAGGAGAGCATCGATGCCGGTGTTGCCGGTGACGGTGATGTCCTTCTCCGGCACATGCTCCCGCAAAAGGTTCGCCTTCGCCTTTTCCGTGGGGGCAAAGTGGAGCTCGGAAATGATGCCCGTAAGGCGCCGGTTGATCTCCTCCGGGAAGGGATCGTACTTGTTGTCCGTCCGCAGACCCGCCTCAACGTGGCCGAAGGGAATCTTGGCGTAGAAAGCGGCCAGGGAGGCGGCGAATGTGGTGGTGGTGTCGCCCTGGGCGATAACCAGATCCGGCTTCCGCTCGTCGATAATCTTCTCGAGGCCCAGCAGAACCTTGGTGGTTATGGCGGACAGGGACTGACCCGCCGTCATAATCTTCAGGTCGTAGTCGGGGGTGAGCTCGAAGGCCCGGAGGACCTGCTCAAGCATTTCCCGGTGCTGACCGGTGACGGCGAGGATGAGTTCAACCTCGCTGTGGGAGAGGAGCTCCTTAACAAGGGGAGCGGTTTTGATTGTGTCCGGTCTCGTGCCGCAGACGGCGAGTATCTTTATTTTTTTCATCATTTACCCAGAGACATTTTGAACAGTATAACGGCGATTACGCAGAGGATGATGTTTATTCCGTAAACCAGCGCCAAAATCTTCCAATCCGTAAAGCCCATATCCCTCAGTTTGTGGTGGAGATGGGTTTTGTCCGCCTGACCGATGTTTTTGTGGTCCTTTATTCTGCCGGCAACCACCCGGGAGGTGTCGAACACGGGAAGAATGGCCGGCAAAACGGCGGAAAAAACGGCGACCAGCGTGGCGGATTTAAGAGCCTCGGCGATGGGAATGGCCGCCAGCATGAACCCCAAAAACTGGGAGCCCACGGTGCCCATGAAAATCTTCGCCGGCGGGAGGTTGAAGAACAAAAACCCCAAGGTGCCGCCCACGAGAGCCGCTTCCAAAATCGCGGTGGTGGTGCGGCCCGCCATGAGGGCCATTATTATGATGGCGATGCCGCTTATGACGGCGATGCCCCCGGCCAAACCGTCCAGGCCGTCGATGCAGTCGAAGGCCTTGGTGACCATAACAATCCATATGGCCGTAACCGGCGCCGCGGCCCAGCCCATGGATATGGGCCAGGGTCTGTTGATGAACCCGGCCTTAACGCCGAAGAAAAAGGTGAGCACGCAGGCGGCGAAGATGATTATGGCCAGCTGGACGCCGCCGCTCAGCTCGTATTTGTCGTCGATCACGCCCCCCAGGGCCACTATGAAGGCCGACACAAGAACCCCCGCCACGGTGGAGGTCATCCCGAACTCCGGAAAGACCCAAAGCGCCACCGCCACGGCGGCAAGGAAGCCCACGCAAATGGCGGCTCCCCCCAAAAGAGGTACGGGGTGATCGTTTATTCGCCTGCCCCCCACGGGAGCCATAAATCCGTGCTCGCGAGCGAACCGTATTACAAAGGGTATAAGCCCCGCGGACAAAACCATGGCAATTAAAGCCACGGGAATAACGTATTTCATTAACGGTGACTCCGATATTAAAATCCGGGCGACAAGGAAAGCCGCCCGGTGTGATGTCGATAATTAAGCGTAAACGGGGAACTCGGATGTGAGTTTCAGAACGTCCGCCGCGACTTCTTCTCTGGCTTTCGCGTTCTCGGCGCTGTCGCCGATGTTCTTCAGCGCCTTGACAATCATCTCGCCCAGGCGAACCATTTCCGGCTCCTTCATGCCCCGGGTGGTGACGCAGGGTGTTCCGATGCGCACGCCGCTGGTGATAGCGGGTTTCTGCTTGTCGTAGGGAATCATGTTCTTGTTGAGCACGATGCCCAGGTCATCCAGAACTTCCTGAGCCGCCTTGCCGGTGAGACCCATGGGAGTGAGGTCAACCAGCATAAGGTGGTTGTCGGTGCCGCCGGAGCAGAGCCTCAGACCGCCCTTGGAGAGGGTGTCGGCCAGCGCAACGGCATTCTTCTTAATCTGCTTCTGATATTCCTTGAACTCCGGAGACATGGCTTCCTTGAGAGCCACCGCCTTGGCGGCGATGACATGCTCCAGAGGTCCGCCCTGCATACCGGGGAACACGGCCTTGTCGATGACCTTGGCGTGCTCTTCCTTGCAGAGGATGAGACCGGAGCGGGGACCCCGAAGAGTCTTGTGCATGGTGAAAGTCACCGCGTCGCAGTAAGGAACGGGAGAGGGATGCTCGCCCGCGGCCACGAGGCCGGCGATGTGGGCGATGTCCGCCATGAGCAGCGCCCCGACCTTGTCGGCTATCTTGCGGAACCGCTCGAAGTCGATGTACCGGGGGTACACGGTGGCGCCGGTGACGATGAGTTTGGGCATAACCTCAAGGGCCTGCTTCTCGATTGCGTCGTAGTCGAAGATTTCGGTCTCCGGGTCAACGCCGTAGTAGGAGGGGTTGTAGAGCTTACCGGAGAAGTTCACTTTGCTTCCGTGGGTAAGGTGGCCGCCCTGGTCCAGGGACATGGACATGTAGGTGTCGCCGGGCTTCAGGAAAGCGAAGTACACCGCCATGTTGGCGCTGGAGCCGCAGTGGGGCTGAACGTTGGCGTGGTCGGCGCCGAAGAGCTCTTTGGCCCGCTCGATGGCGATTGTTTCCGCCGCGTCCACGTTCTCGCAGCCGCCGTAGTAGCGCTTGCCGGGATAGCCCTCGGCGTACTTGTTGGTGAGCACGCTGCCCTGGGCTTCGAGAACCGCCTTGGTTACGTAGTTTTCGGAAGCGATGAGAACAATCTTGTTGTTCTGTCTGGCCTTCTCCGCCTCAATAATCTTCGCGATTTCCGGATCGGACTGCGCGAGAGGCATCTCAATGGGACTCATCTTTTTATCGGACATATTTACCTCTTAATCAAGTTCGTTAATCATATCCACCCGGCGCTGATGTCTGCCGCCCTCGAAATCGGTGGAAAGGAATGCGTGAAGAATATCCATGGCGACGCCGATGCCCACCACCCTCTCGCCGATGCAGAGCACATTGGCGTTGTTGTGGGCCCGGGTCATCTTGGCGGAATAGGGATTGTCGCATACCGCCGCCCGGACGCCCTTAATCTTGTTGGCGGTTATGGACATACCGATGCCGGTGCCGCAAACGAGAATGCCCAAGTCCGCCTCGCCCTTCGATACGGGCTCGCAGACCGCCTTGGCGATAACCGGATAGTCAACGGAATCGGCGGTGAACGTGCCGAAGTCCTTTACGTCGTAACCGCCGGAGACAAGAGCCTCCGCCAGTTTTTCTTTAAGTCTGAAGCCGCCGTGGTCGGCGCCTATGGCTATTTTAAGTTTTTTGTCTGTCATAGCAAAATCCTCCGATAATATTATAAATCATTACGGGTATATTTGCAACCTCAAAGGGATGTCCCGGCAACCGTCAGCGACCCGGATCCCGCCCTCTTTCGCGTCCTCGCGCGTTCCGATAAAGGCAAAGCCCTCCTATGTTATATACGGCAGAGAGCGGTCGGTGGTGCCCGATTCCGCCTAAACCGGATAACCTAATATAATTAATATTCCGTCTCGTAGCACTTTTCGCTACCCACATAGACGTTTGTCCACTTGACCTTAATCTTTCTGTCCGGCTCAACGAAGAGGCGGATTGTCTCGTGGGGCTTAATTACGAACACGTGGCCGTCAATTTCCGGCATCAGCAACATGGGGGAGTTGTTGGTGAAGGCGATTTTGGCGTTTGTGGCGGAGGTCTTAACCCGCTGGGAGGCGGCGTATCTGCTCACGGGAACCATGGCGTTCATAAGCTCCTCCGCAACGTCGGGCTTGGCCCAGAGGATATCCTCGAAGTAGGCGGCGGTGCGGCCCGCTTCCATGGCCTCTCTGGCGCTCTCCCGGGTCCGCTCCTTTGCCAGAATCAAGGTGCAGCAGGGAACCAAGGATTCGTGAACGTCGGTGTTGGCGAAAATTGCCAGATTGTGCTCTATGGCGTAGTCGAAAATCCGGGACCAGGTCCAAACGCCCCGGGGACCCTTGGTCTCGTACCGCTCGCCCCACCATGTGGAGGGATTGAAAGCGGTGGCGCCGTTTATCACCTCAACGCCCTTTATGTATCTCTTGTCGATGAGCTTTTTGAAGGGCTCTCTGGCAAACTCGTCCGCCAGCTCGATATCCGGATAATCGCTGTCCGGGTGGGGCCAAATGACGAAGGCGCCGGCCTCGTTTATCTCCGTGAGACGCTTCATGTAGTCCTTCTCGCCGCCGTCCTCCGAAAGCCAGTGATCGAACTCCTTGGGTTTTGCGGTGTCGCTGTCGAAAACCACGATATGCTCGCAGCCGCCCCGGGGTTCGTAGGCGAGACCCGTCTCGAAACCGGGCATATAGATGATGCCTATCTCATCCGCCAGTTTTTGGGCCTTTTCCCGCTGTTTGTCGGCGTATTCCCGCTTCGCCACAGCCCAACCGTGGTCGGTAATGGCGATGATGTCCAGAGCCTTTTCCTTGGCCGCCGCCAGGGTCTCTTCCAGACTGAAGTGGCCGTCGCTGCCGTCGGAGGTGTGAACGTGGAAGTCGCCCTGGAGAGTGAAATATTTCTCCGTGTTGGGGAAGTGGCCGTCGTTCAAATCGTACCGGAAGCGGAGGTCCCGAACCTCGCCGCCCTCAACGGTGTTGTTCTCGACCGTGAGTCTGTTGGGGGTGCAGACGGCGCAGAGACCCTTGAGAGCGCAGCCCTCGGTGAGGATAATCTTGTTGTTTACGAAGGAACAGACGTCGCCGTTGTTGAACTCCGCGCAAACTTCCTCGTCTTCCGCCTCGAAAACGCAGTTCTTAACGGCGCAGCCTTGGGGGCAGTCGGCGAAAGAAACCTTGCTTCCCGCGAAAGTGAAGCCGTCAATCTCGACATAGGCAACCGCTTCGCCGGGGAGGCCGAAGTCGGCGGAATAATCCAGCCGCACGCTGCCCTCCGCTTTGTAGGTAATGGGCTTGCCGGGCAGGCCGGAAGAGTTGAAGTGGTTTACGAAACTGTACTCACCTTCCGCCACGGAAACCGTGTCGCCGGCCCGCAGAAGCCGCAATTCGTCGGCTCTGCCTATGGTGGCGAAGGGATTTTCTTTTGTTCCGGTTCCGGTTTCGTCGGAACCTGTGGGAGATACGTAATATACGCTCATAATTTCCTCGTTGTATTTTTTATATTCAATACTCGCTTTCGAAGCACTTGTCGGTGCCGATATAGATATTTGTCCACCGCAGGCGCATCTTTCTCCCGGCCTCGATGTAAAGCCGCATGGACTCGCGGGGGCGCAAAGCGAAAACGTGCCCGTCTATCTCCGGCATCAGCGTCATGGGAGAGTTGTTGGTAAAGGATATTTTCTCGTAGTCTTTCCAGTTCGGTATGGCGGGATAACGTTCCGAGGAGACCATAGCGTCCATAAGCTCGGATATAACTTCGGATTTACCCCAAAGTATATCCTCGAAATACACCGCCGTGCGGCCCGCTTTTATCGCCTCCATGGCACCCTCCGCCGATTTTTCCTCGGCAAGCATAATTGTGCAACAGGGAACCATGGATTCGTGGGCGTCGTTGTTGGCGAAAAGGGTGAGATTATAGTCCAGGGCGTAGTCCATGAGCCTTGAAAACTCCGACGCGCCCCGGGGCCCCTTGAAGTAATATCTGTCGCCCCAGTAACCTTCAGGGTTATACCCCACGGCGCCGTTTACAATCTCGACACCCTGTATAAGGCCGCTGTCCAGGGCCTTTTTGAAGGGCGTTCGGGCAAACCCGTCCGCCAGTTCGATGCCGGGATAGTCGCTGTCCGGGTGGGCCCAAACG
>JAGDDM010000043.1 GCA_017958015.1 Abditibacteriota bacterium
ACCGTGTCCATGATGTAGTCCCGGTGGCTGACGGAGGCGAACATGCCGAAGCCCTTTTTCCAGGCGGAATCGTCGAAGTCGGGCTTCGTCCAATCCTCACCCGGTTTGTCGAAGGTGTAACTCCGCAATGTCCGCATGTCCCGATTCATGGCGGTGCCCACCAAAACCACGCAGTCTTTGTCCGTGCCGGCGTTGCCCTGCGTGGGCGGGTCGGCTTCGTACACCGCCGGAGCGGAGAAGATCTCCCGTATCCGCTTCATGTCGAACTTGGGGGTTCTGTCGTAGAAATAGATGCCGTTACGCTCCTGTTCCACGTCGTAGAGCTGGGTGTAGCAGTAGCCGAAGGAGTAGCGGTCCCGGAGCATGACGTCGGTGGCGCCCTTCAGGTCGCTGTAGAAAGCTTCCTTTGTCTTGGGGGTGTCGCCGTAACCCCAGCCCTCGTCGTCCTCGCTCCAGGCGATGCCGCCGTATTCGCTGTTGAAGAAGGGCATGGCCTTGGGACTGCCGGTGCGGCCGGGCATGTAGAGCCTGCCCGCGTCTATTGACATCTCCAGCTGCTCCGGCTTGCGGTCGTATTTGTGCAAGTCGAAAACCTCGACCTCATCGAAGTCGTGGGTGCGTCCGCTGGAGTCGACTATGGGTCTGGTGGGATCGATGTCCCGGGTGATATTCATAACGGTGTTCTGCAGAGGAACGGTCTCCGGCGCCGCCTCGTTGAAGGCGCACCAGCCGATAATCGACGGGTGATTAACATCCCGCTCCACCACCATCCGCCAATCGTCGATGAAGGCCAGGTGGCTCTCCGGGGTAAGGTGCAGGCCGCCCTGCTTGTCCCAGGCGCTGTAACCCCAGTTGGGATACTCGCCCCAGACAAGGTAGCCCATCTTGTCGGCGTGATAGAGGAACCGGGGCTCGAAAACCTTCTGGTGGAGCCGGGCGCCGTTGAATCCCGCCGCCTTGGAAATCTCTATATCCCTGATGAGAGCGCCGTCGTCGGGTGAGGTCCACTGGCCGTCGGGATAATATCCCTGGTCGAGGACGAGACGCTGGAAAACAGGTTTGTGATTTATCAGTATCGCAGCGCCGTCGATGGTCACCTCACGCATACCGAAGTAGGAGTAGACCGTGTCAACGTTGTTGCCCTCTTTGTCCTTCAGAACCAGTTTCAACTCGTAGAGGTACGGGTCCTCAACGGACCAGAGCCGAGGCTTGTCTATATTCAGTCGAACCGCCGTGTTCCGCCAGTCCGCCTTGTCTTCGGCGGAAGCCACCATCTTATCCCCGGCGAAGGCGGCGGCCTTGAAGGTGAGGTTGGGGTCGTTTATTTTCAAAACCGGCTTAATGCTCACGGTTCCGTCGTCGATGTCGGTGCTTACAACGAAGCGCTCGATGTAGCTCGACCCCACGCCCTCAAGCCAAACCGTCTGCCAAATGCCGGTGACACGGGTGTAGAAGCAGCCGAAGCTCTCCTCCCGCTCGCTCTGCTTGCCCGCGGGCTGTTCCCCGGTGCGGACGTCGTCGTAGGCATGAACGATTACGGTGTTTGTGCCGCTCAAAACGTCGGTAATGTCGGCGATTATGGGGGCGCTGCCGCCGGTGTGGACGGCCACCCTGATTCCGTTCACCCAGACCGTGGTGCGGTAGTCGCAGGCGCCGATATGAAGCCTTATTCTTTCGGATTTCCGATTCTTCGGCACGGTGAAGGAGCGGCGATACCACACGTTGCGGACGAAGCCCTTGCGGTTAAGGCCCGAAAGAGAGGATTCCCGGCAGAAAGGCACGGTAATCTTGTCGGGATATACCTCATCGCCCAAATAGGTGGCGTTGTCGTCGTCGGTTTCGGCGAAGTCCCAGGTGCCGTTCAGATTGAGCCATTCCGAGCGGCGGCACTGGGGATTGGGATATTCGTTTTTGGGAACCGCCTCGGCGGCCACACAGGCCGCGGCGAGAAGCGCGGCAAAGATAAAAATCATCTTCATTATACTCTCCTTCGGATATTACCCTACTATTTTAGCGTATATTCGGCCAAATGGCAAGATAAGTACTTGACATCCGGGCGAAATACCGGTATACTTTTAATGTTGGTTCGCGTTGCGGACGGCGAAGGCATCTTTTCCGTAAAAAAACAAAGTTTTTTGCGCGGAAGCGCCTAAAACCCGTTGACAAAGCGCCGCGGTTTTGGTACAATATCTCTTGTGAACAAACCCGGGCGAATAGCTCAGCTGGGAGAGCGCTTCCCTTACAAGGAAGATGTCGGGGGTTCGAGCCCCTCTTCGCCCACCAAATCCATGATTTGGTTTCCCCACGCGGGGGTGTAGCTCAGTTGGTTAGAGCGCCTGCCTGTCACGTAGGAGGCCGCGAGTTCAAGTCTCGTCATCCCCGCCA
>JAGDDM010000044.1 GCA_017958015.1 Abditibacteriota bacterium
AGAGGGTTCGCAAGGTCTGCGGAGCCCTTATGCTGGCCGCCGCCGCTTGGTTCGCCGCTCCGATTTTCGGTGTTGACGGCGCCGCTGCCGCTCTGGGTGTCTTCGGCCTGGCCCTCTGCGTTCTCGCTTTCAAAAACGGCGTGGGGTTTGCCTTTGTGGGGTTCGCCGCGCTGCTGGGCTGCGTTGTGATGATAGGCAGGGCCGGGGCTGCGGAGAGCGCCGTGAATTGGGTGCCCTACACCGAGAACATTCCCGTCGGCAAGCCGGTTATAATCGACTTCACCGCCGACTGGTGCTCCGTGTGCAAGGAGACGGAGAAGAAGGTTTTCGCCGACGGGGAAGTGGGAATGGTCTGTGAGGGCGTGGTGTGCATGCGCATGGACGGCAGCGCGCGAACGGAGGCCGTTGAGGCTGCGGAGAAGCGGTTCGACGTTATGGGCTATCCCACCATTATATTCATCGGCCCCGACGGCAAAGAACGGACGGAGCTTCGGGTGGTTGGCGGAATCGGAAAGGGTGATTTCGCCGACAGAGTAAAGGCTCTTAAGGAGTAGAAAAAATCGAAAAATCCGCCCGACGGGCGGTTTTTTTATTGACACCGAAGAGAAAGTAGGTTATAATCGAAGTAGGTAAATTTTCGATTTTCGGGGAGAAAAGAAGATGAAAAGATTTATTATACTCCTATCCGTAATTCTCTGCGCCGCCGCCGCTTTCTGCGGCGACAACGACTATATCGGGTGGACATTCGACAACGAATACTATCCCACGTTTAACGAAATCGTACAGTACGGAGTTGCCGACAGCGTCTATTTCCCCGCCGGGGCGAGAGGTTTCAGCCGGCTTGTGGGTGAGGAAGTCGTCGCCGGCGAGGGCGGCGACAACTGGCTCGTAAACGGCAACATCGACGAGGGCGTGGACGCCGTGTTCACTTTCACCTTTGATGGCGCTTGGGAAGACCAACTGGGTGATATCAAGTGGTATTTCGACCATTTCACCTGCGTCGTTATCGAGACCTACGACAGCGAGGGAAACATCACCGAGTATCAATTCGAGGAGATTGAGCGGGAAGACGCCACCTTTAACGCTTACCTCACCACCGAGGACGAGGTGGTGGGCGTCCGCAGCGTATCAATTAATTTGAACGAAAAAACCTTCTCCGACGGTACCGACGGCATCGGTATCAGGGATATCGCCTTGGTGCCCGTGTCCACCGTGAACACCGCGGATTTGCCGGAACCGGGCACGATTGCCTACGCTCTTGTGGGTTTGGGTTCTCTCGCGGGAATCAAGAGAAGAATTAAGAAGTAAGTTTGTACACAAAAAAGCCGCTCTTCGGAGCGGATTTTTTTGTGCCGATAGGGCAATCGTGAGGGATCGGGTGTCAGGGGTCAGGGAATGTGTCGGCAAAGCCGACGGATTCTACCAACCCACATTGCGGTGTTTGTTTTATAATTTACTGACAGAGACAATTCCGTTAAGTTTAAATATGATTTACGCTGTAATGTGGGTTATATAATCCGTTTCGCGACAGCGAAACACCACCGCTGGCCCCAGACCCCCGACCCCTAAAACCTTATATAATCCCAAAATCCTTGACGGTCCGGAAAAAGAGTGATATAATAAATAAACTATTCTTAACAGGGATAACGAAAATGAAAAAACTCATCTGTATTCTCGCCGTTTTGACGTTGGCGTCATGCGCTTTCGCCGATCTCACCGCTACCGGTTGGTTTTGTAACGATGGCATACTTATCTATGCCGACGTTCCTTTCACCGCCGATTATCCTCCCGCCGGTTTCACCGTGGGATTTCCGAATTATAACCCGGAAACTTTTTGGTACAATTTTTATGCTATTTCCGACAACGTCGGCGGCTGGCTCTACAACGTCAACGATTCTTTCACCGTCACCTTTGATGGTTTCGGCGATAATGACTTTAGTTCCGCGGACGGTTCTTTGGCTTTCTATGTTTCGGACGTGTTCCAGAAAAACTGGGTATGTTACCGCGTTCCTTGGAGCGGAAACGGCGCGTACACTTTCACGGCGGAGGATATTGTTGCCGAAGAGAGTGGGGGTGATTATCTTGAAGGACTTGAAGTCGACCTGATTGAGATGATTCTCACGCCGAAGATTAATTCCCACGCTTCCGGAAGAGTGACGGTCTCCCTCAACACGACCGAAGAGGAAACCGTTGTACCCGAACCGGGCACGATTGCCTATGCTCTTGCGGGACTCGGTTCTCTCGCGGGAATCAAGAGAAGAATTAAGAAGTAAGTTTATACACAAAAAAGTCCGCCGAAAGGCGGATTTTTTGTGCGCAAGGCACCCGACGCTAAATTACTCTTGACGACGTGGCCGCGAAGCCGTTTACCCGTTTGGCTCCGGCGGCGAGAAGCGCTTTGGCGCATTCGTTCATGGTGGTGCCGGTGGTGGCCACGTCATCGATAAGCAGCACCGTGAGCCCGTTTATCTTTTCCGGCTCGGTGACGGCGAAAGCGCCCTCGAGATTTTTGTACCGCTCCTCGGTGGTCAGACTCGCTTGGTGGGGCGTGATTTTCGTTTTGACGAGGACGTCCGCCGCCATGGGAATCTTCGTTTCCTCCGCCACGCTCCGGGCCAGCAGCTCGCTTTGGTTGAAGCCCCGGCGTTTCAAATCGTATGGGTGCATGGGAACGGGGATGATGAGGTCGCATTCCTCCAAAAAGAGGATGTTCGGGATTGCCCGGTTCATGAGAGAAGAGACGGTAGGGGCGAGGAACTCGTTGCGACGGTATTTGAAGGAGTGAATGAGGGCCCGGGTGTCCGCGTCGTAGTCGAAGGCCACGTGCATATGCGAGACGTTTTTCTCGCCGCGGAAGGGTCTGAATCCCTGCTGATATTCCGGGGGAATGATGTGGACGTTTTCCCGGCAGTCGGGACAGATGTAGTTATCCGCTTTGGCGCCGCAGATGACGCAGTGCATGGGGTATATCAGTTCGATAACGAAACCGATACACCCCTTAAGAAAATCAAGCATCCTTCTTGTAGACTTTGTTCATTTTGTCGCCTACACGAAGGCTCTGCACCACATCCATGCCGGAGGTGACTTTGCCGAATACGGCGTAGCCCATGTCCAGATGGGGCTGGGGAGCCAGGGTGATGTAGAACTGGGAGGAGGCGCTGTCGGGCATAGCCGAGCGGGCCATGGCCAGGACGCCCTCGCTGTCGTGTTTAAGCTTGGGGGTGGTTTCCAGCGGAATGGTCTTGCCGCTGCCGCCGGTGCCGTCGCCCTTGGGGCAGCCGCCCTGAGCCACGAAGCCGGCGATGACTCTGTGGAAAGTCAGTCCGTCGTAGAACTTTTTCTCCACCAAGTCGAGGAAGTTCTTTGAGGTGATGGGGGCGTCGTTTTCGTAGAGCATAGCCTCGAAAGTGCCTTTGGTTGTGTCGAATACGATTGTTGTCATTTTTTGAATCCTTTGAATATGGGAGTGTCCAGGAACTGAATCTTTTTGGAGGTGACGAATCCTTCGTCGGCGTCCTGATCCTCTTCCTGTATTTTGCGGAAAATCTCTATCTGGGAGTCGGCGTAGTCCGCCATGTGGACCACCACCGCTTCCGGGGACATGGGCTTTTTGGGGGAGCCGTATTCCGGTTTTTCGTGGTGGGAGAGAATGATGTTCTCAAGCACCGTCTGGGTGACGAAGTCGAAATCCGGAATCTCCTTGGCCGCGTCCCGAACAAGCATGACGCCGCCCACGATGTGGCCCACCATCTGACCGTAGTCGGAGTATTTGATGGACATATCCCACTCGAACTCGTCTATCTTGCCGATGTCGTGGAGGAAAGCGCCGGTGAGCACCACGTCCTTGTTGAGATAGGGGTACAAATCGGTGACCGCGTCGCATATCTTCACCACCGCGAGAGTGTGCTCCAAAAGGCCGCCGATGTAGGCCTGGTGGACGGTTTTCGCCGCCGGACACTGCTTGAAGTAGGTGATGTAGGGCTCCTCGTCCAGGAACATGGAGATGAGTTTGCGGAGCTTTTCGTCCGCGACCTTGTCCAATATGCTCCGCAGCTCCTCCAGCATGGAGTCGATGTTCTTGGGTGTGACCTGCAGAAAATCCGCAGGGTCCACGTTTTCGGAGCAGGGAGCGATGAGGGTGAGAGTGGCCTGGAGTTTGCTGTTGAAGAGCTGCACGGTGCCGGCGGCGCGGACGTAGTTGTTTTCGCTGATGAGGTCCGCGTCTTTGGTGTCCCACTTCACCGCCTCGATGGTGCCGGTTCTGTCGGAAAGGCGCATCCGCAGATAGGGGTCGCCGTTTTTCTTCGCCATGATGAGTTTTTGTGAAAGAATAAAAATATCGTCGAAGGAGCTGCCCTCGAAGAGATTTTCAACGAAGTCTTTTTTCAAAGTCTAACCTCTCAAGTATTACTGTACATTTAAATTATACAGGAAAAACCGCCGGTTGGCAATAGCGCTTGACAGGAACGGCGGATAGGGGGTACAATTTCATTATGAAAAGACTTATGGCTCTCATATTTTTAATAATCTTTCTTTTCGCCGCGGCGGGCGATTGCGCCGGGGAGATGAGAGGCTTTTGGCTGGATTTTTTCGGCAACGGCTTCCAAAAGAAAACCGACAAGGCGTGGAAGCGGATTCTCGACAGCGTGGTGAGCCAGACCTCAAGCGCGCAAATGAACTTGATTATCGTTCACATCCGCAACTGCGGCATATCTTTCTACCCCTCGGAGATTGAGCTCAATTCTTCCCGAATGCCCCTGACTTTCGACCCCTTGGAATACCTCATTCAAAAGGCCCATTCCGCCCAAAAACCCATTAAGGTTTACGCCTGGTTCTCCGTGTACCCGGCATGGTACGACGAGACCGCCGATCCCGGCTCCGGCCACATCTACAACCTCCACCCGGAGTGGCTGTCCCCGGATACCTACGGCGACCTTTGGGACGGCAGCGCCTATTATTGGCTCGATCCCGGCGTGCCGGCGGTGTCGGACTACACCGTGAGCCTCATTAACGAAGCGGTTACGAAGTACGACCTGGACGGAATAAACCTGGACTTCGTCCGCCTGGATTGGAACACCCGGGGTTACAATCCCATTTCCCTCTCCCGCTATCACGCCCTGAACGGCACCTACGACAAGCCCGCCTACACCAACGCCGCTTGGGCCGACTTCCGGCGGCGGCAGATTACGGAGTTTGTGCGCCGGGCGTATATGACGGTCCACGCCGCCAA
>JAGDDM010000045.1 GCA_017958015.1 Abditibacteriota bacterium
TTCTATGAGGCTTGGTCCGATACTTCCAAGGCCCTCGGTTTTACCGATCAGCTGAGAGTCTACGGCGTCGACGCCACTGTTCCCTTCGGCGACCACTTCGCCCTCAAGGGTGAATACGGCAAGTCCAAGATGTTTGACGACGCCCATGTCGCCGACATCAGCAACGACTCCGACGCTTGGACCGCCAACCTCACCGGTCAGTGGGACAAGTTCGACTTCGATCTGGGTTACAAGAGAGTTGAGCGCAACTTCTATTCCGCCGGCGCTTGGATGGCCTACGGTCAGTTCGTGAACCTCACCGGCGTCAAGGGCTTCCAGGCCTCCGCGGGTTGGAATCTCGGTTCCAGACTGAGACTGGGCGGCGAGTACTACGACTACAAGCTCATCAACCTTCCCGTTGACCTCGACGGTTACGCCGGCGAGCTCACCTGGAAGCTGGGCTCCAAGGACAGCCTCGGTTTCAGATACGAGAACTACGACATCGACTTCCCCGGATTTATGGATTACAACGAGACTTATCAGACCATTACCTATAAGCACGCGTTTAACCCGAACACTTCTCTCCGCTTGATGTATCAGTTCATCAACGACAAAGAGAACTTCTCCGGCCTCGACGAGCACGGCGCCAGATCCATCGCGCAGATCAGCGTCTCTTTCTAATCCGATGTACAAAGGGCTCCCCTCGGGGAGCCTTTTTTTGGTTCCGGTATGATTGACATTCCACCGCTCGCGTTATATAATTATGTATGTAAATTTCAACTACGCAAACGGTGAATACATTGAAAAAAAGAATCCTCACGGGTGACAGACCCACCGGCAAGCTCCACCTGGGGCACTACGTCGGTTCCCTGAAAAATCGGGTCAAACTCCAGCACGACTACGACACTTTTATACTCATCGCCGACGTTCAGGCCCTCACCACCAACTGGGAAGATCCCACTCAGCTGGGTCGGGACGTTCGGGAAGTTGCCAAGGACTATTTGGCCGTGGGCATCGACCCCAAAGAGGCCAACATTTTCGTTCAGTCCATGGTTCCCCAGATAGCGGAGCTGACGGTGTTCTATTCCATGATGGTTTCCGTCAACGTCCTGCGCCACAATCCCACAATCAAGACCGAGGCAGCTCAGAAGGGCTACACCGACATGACCTACGGCTTCCTGGGCTACCCCGTGTCCCAGACTGCGGACATCACCTTCTGCAACGCGGATCTCGTTCCCGTGGGCAAGGACCAGATGCCCCACATGGAACTCACCCGCAAACTTGTCCGCCGCTTCAACGACCTCTACGCCCCGGTTTTCCACGAGCCGGAAGCGCTGATTCAGGGTCTGCTTATCGGCCTTGACGGCAACACCAAGATGTCCAAGTCCCTGGACAACGCCATCTACCTCTCCGACCCCGCGGACGAGGTTATGCGCAAGGTCCGCACCGCCGTCACCGACCCGGCCAGAATCCGCAAGGATGACCCGGGCCACCCGGACATCTGCACCGTGTTTGCCTATCAGAAGGAGTTCGCCCCGGAGTTCGCCTGCGAGCTTGAGGGCGCCTGCAAAGCCGGTCAGATAGGCTGCGTGGAGTGCAAGAAGCGCCTGGCCGCCACGTTGAACGCGCTTTTGGATCCCATCCGCGAAAAGCGGGCCTACTACGATGAGCACATCGACGAGGTTGAGGACATCCTGAAAGCCGGCACGCTTAAAGCCCGAGAGGTTGGGGCGGAGACCCTGGCCAAAGTTCGGGACGCCATGAAGATTAACTACTTCAAGTAATATGCTTCCCTATTCCGCCGACGGTTTCGTCCTCCGCCGCTACGATTTGCGGGAGGCGGACAGGATAGTGGTTCTCTACACCCGCGACAGAGGCAAGGTTTCGGCGGTGGCAAAGGGCGCCAAACGGCTCCACAGCAAACTTGCCGCCGCCTGCGAGCCCCTGACTCTCAATCGCTACTCCATCTCCCCGGGCCGCAACCTGGACGTCATAAGCCAGGCGGAATCGAGATTTACCTTTCACTACGTCCGCGCCGATTTGGAGCGGTTGGCCTACGCCATATACCGCGCCGATCTCGCGGACCTTTTCACCGACGAGCATATGCCCGACGAGGCCCTGTTCGCCCACATCACCGGCTGCATGTACCTCTCCGAGTACGGCTGCGACTCGGAGACCGTGACCCGCTACTTCGAGACAAGACTCCTGCGGATTTTGGGCTACCTGCCCGACACGGAGCGGTGCTGCGTCTGCGGCAAAGAGTTCGCCGAGGGCGGCAAAGTGGTATTTCTTCCCTCCTCCGGAGGTTTCGCCTGCTCCGACTGCGGCGGCGGCGACGCCTTCCCGGTCTCTCTCCTTTCCTACATCCGCGGTTTGGCGGATTTGGGCCCCAAAAAACTCATTGACATAACAATCCCCGATGGCGCCAAACGGGACCTTGAACAGGTTATGCGCCTCTGCATCGAAAACCAGCTGACAAATCGGCTGAAGTCCAAGGAATTTGTGGATATAGTCAAACGGCTTCGCCGAGGCGTTGGAGAGTAGGGCGTAAAATCAGGCACAAAAAA
>JAGDDM010000002.1 GCA_017958015.1 Abditibacteriota bacterium
CAGCAGGGATATGTCTAAAAAGCTGGCTTGGGCTATCGACCCCGCCGCCAAGGAGGAACCGGAAGCGCTGGGAGATACGAACCGAATCTTCTGCCCCGCGGCGGTCGTGAATGTTGATGACGCCGACGTGTTGGCGGACGGCGTGCTGAAATATTTTGATTAGATAAGGTTGTTAGGTTATTGGGTTGATAGGTTATTAGGTGAGGTGTTCGGCTCACGCCGAACGGATTATAAAACCGGCATTGCAATGTAGGTCGGTGTAATCCGCCGCCTTTGGCGGCACATTACCTGAAACCTAAAACCCAATAACCCGAAACCTAATATAATAAAGAGACAATGATGCGAAAGTTACTTGTAATCTTAGCTCTGCTTACCCCAACCGCGCTTTTTGCCAAAGACCCCTTCTTCATTTCCTTCTGGGAGGCTCCCCACGAGCTCAGCGAAGCGAGCGTCAGGGACGCGGCGGAGGCGGGCTTCACGGTCTACTTCGACTACCTCCACAACAGCGCCAAAGAGCAGAAGGAGCTCATGGAGCTCTGCCGTAAGTACGGTTTGAAGGTCCTGGTCCACGACGAGCGGATATACACCGCCGACAAGGAGGGCCCCGTTGACCGGATCATGGTGGAGAACGTGGTTGAGGAATACCGGGACGACCCCATTGTGTGGGGTTACAGCATCGCCGACGAGCCTTTCCCGGAGAAGTTTCACGACAAGGCGGCCATCGCGGCGGGTGTTCGGGCCGCGGACCCGGAGCGCAAGACTTTCATCAACATGCACCGCTGGGGCGCCTGTTACGTGCTGCCCAAGCTCTTTGACAAGGGCGACCACACCCGCTACATCGACGAGATGCTTCTCGCCGGTCAGCTGAACTTCCTCAGCTACGACGAGTACAGCTTCGACGCCGAGGGCAAAAACGAGATGCTGGACGCCTATTTCCGCAACCTGGAAATCATCCGCGCCGAGTCTCTTAAGCACAACATTCCTTTCAACTCCATTATTCTGGACACTCAGCACTGGCAGTTCCGGGACCCCACGGACGCGGAGATTCGCTGGCAGGTCTACACGGCTCTGGCCTACGGCTCCAAGGGTATCACATACTTTACCTACGCCGTGCCCACCGGCGACGCCTCCTTCGTATGGGGCGACGGCCTCATGGACCGGGACGGCAACAAGACCCGCCGGTACTATGCCGCCAAGAAGATTAATCACGAGATAGGGCGCATGAGCGATGTGCTCATGAACCTTAAATCCGTGGGTGTGTTCCACACCTCCAAGATTTGGTGTCCCCTGGTAAATCCCGTTCCGGCGGAGAATTTTATTCAAATCGACGGCGGCGACTTTTTGCTGGGGCAGTTCACCTCTCCCGACGGTTACAAATACGCCATGGTGACCAACTCCTCTTTCACCGATAAGCAGACCGCCCGACTCACCTTCGCCCAAAGCACGGAGGTTGAGGAAGTGGGCGCCCACGGCGGACGGGGACTTCGGACATCATCGACAACCTGGCGGAAAACCCTTAACCCCGGCGACGGCGTTCTGCTGCGTCTCAAGACCGGCGCTCCCATGTACGCCAAGTGGGACTACAACGGCAACGTGTTGCCCAAGGTGGCGGTTTACGCTCCCACGCCGGAGAGTTTTGCCGCGGCGGAAGAAGCCCGGAAGGTCCTTTGGGGCAAAGTTACCGTGACGGTTATGCCCGCCGGTACCCGGGAGCCCGCCCACGTGGCGCGGCGCTTCCGCTCCGACGCCTACATCGTCATGGGTGAGAAGTCTTACTACATGCCCTTCAGCGACGACGCCTCCATGTGCCTGGCGACGTCCATAGACTCGGAGGCGGAGGAGAACGCGGAAGCCTTTGAGGAGAGGCAGCAGATTTTCTGTCCCGCGGCCGTAGTAAAGGTTAATGATGGTCAGGCTTTGGCGAAAGGTATTCTCGACTACCTCACAAATAAGCCGAACTTTCGGTATCGTAACGATTGCGGGTGTCTGTAGGCCCACGCTCGAGCGTCGGCTCCCAATTCCCGAAATCCGAGGAAAAACAAAATGAAAAAACTCTTTGTAATATTGACTCTTCTCGCTTCCACAGCCGCATACTGCGGCACAAAGTACCCCATCTCCTTCTGGGTGCCCGAGCGGCCCCTCAGCGAGGAGGCGGTGAAGAGGGCGGCGGACTGCGGTTTCAACCTCTACTTCGACACCTACGCCACCGAACCCGAGGACCAGAAGCGGCTTTTGGATTTGTGCGAGAAGTATCACATGAAGGTGAAGATTTACGACAAGCGTATAAGCCGCGGCGACTGGGTGGATCCGGACTTTTCGGAAAAAATCGCCGCCGCGGTGAACGATTACAAAGACCATCCGGCCCTGTGGGGTTACCACGTGGTTGACGAGCCGGTGCCGGGCTACTACTACACCCTGGCCCGGAAGATGCTGGAGATAGGCAAGCACGACCCGGACAAAACCGCCTTCGTGAACATGTTCCCCTACGGCATCGTGGGTACCAATCGGCCCCTCTTCGACAGAGCCACCCACGAGCGGTTTATCGAGGAGTTTATGTGCCTCACCCGCCCCAAGGCATTGAGTTACGACATCTACGTTCTCGCCAAGGACCCGAAAAACGACAACATAAACGGTTTTTTTAACAATATCGAGATTATCCGCGACAAGGCCCTGAAGTACGACGTTCCCTTCCACGCCTGCATTCTCTCCGTGGAGCACGGCGGATACCGCGACCCCTCGGCGGAAGATTTGCGCTGGCAGGTTTTCAATACCCTTGTATACGGCGGCAAAGGACTTATCTACTTTACCTACGCGGTGCCCGGCGGCAGCGACTCGGCTTCTTTCAACTATCAAGACGCTCTGCTGGACAAGAACTTCAAACCCACACGGCGCTACTACGACTCCCAAAAGATTAACGCCGACCTGACATCAATCGGCGACACCATGATGGACCTCACCTCCGTGGGCGTGTTCCACACCGGCAAGCGGGTGGCGAGTTACGCCAAGGACATTCCGGTGGAGAACCTCATTAAGGTTACGGGCGGCGAGTTCGTTCTGGGACAGTTCGTGTCCTCCGACGGCGAAAAGTACGCCATGGTGACGAATCGGCTCATGCGGGAGACCCAAACCGCCTACCTCACCTTCGCCCAAAACGCGAAGGTCACGGAGATTAAGCCCAGAGGCAAGCGGGGACTGCAGACCGCTCCCGATAAGTGGCAAAAGACCCTCGCTCCCGGTGACGGCGTGCTCATCAAGATTGAAACCGGCGACCTGAAATACGCCCGGTGGGATTACTCTTTTGAGCACATGCCCAAGGTTTCCGTCTACGCCCCGGACAGCGAGTCCCTGGCCGCCGCGGAGTACGCCAAAGACGCTCTCTTCGGCAAGGTGGCGGTGAACGTCATCGGCGGTGACGCGGCGAAGCCCGCCCTCATATCCCGCCGCTTCGGCTCCGAAGCCTATATCATCTTCGGCGACAAAAATTGTTACCTGCCCGTGGGCATGAACGAATCCAAGCGTCTCGCGGACCTCCTGGTCGCCGATTCCGCCGAAGATTTCTCCGCCTTTAAGGATGTGAATCATATTTTCTGCCCGGCGGTAATCGTGAAATCCGTAACCGGCGAGAAGCTGGCGGCGGGCATCGAAAAGTTTTTCGAAAAATGAGGCAAACAATGAAAAAGCTTTTGGCGATTTCGGCTCTGACAATCCTGTCGGCTCCGGGATTCGCTTTTGGTAAACTCCCGATTTCCATTTGGACGCCGCCGAGACCCCTGAACGAGGAGGCGGTTAAGACGGTGGCGGAGGGTAATTTTAACCTCTATTTCGACTACTTCGACACCACCCCGGAGATGCAGAAGGATATTCTGAACTACGCGGAGAAGTACGGTATCGAAGTGAAAATATACGACAACCGCCTTATTGAGGCGGATTGGACGAAACCGGATTTCAAAGAACGTTTGGACGGCGTGTTGGCGGACTACAAGGATTATCCCGCCACCTGGGGCTATCACGTTACCGACGAGCCCGCCCCTTGGGGATTTTACAACATCGTCCGCAAAAACGAGTACCTGCGGGAGCGGGATCCGGGCAGGGTTGTGTTCACAAACCTCTTTCCCTACGGCGTCACCGACATGGCGGCTCCCTACTTCGACCACGGTATTCATCAGCGTTACATCGAGGAGTTTCTCTGTCTTACCCGGCCGGATATGCTCAGCTATGACATCTACGTGCTGGCCAAGGACATTAAAAACGACAACCTGAACGGCTTTTTCAACAACATCGAAATCGCTCGGGACAAGGCTTTGAAGTACAACGTGCCCTTCAACGCCTGCATTCTCTCCGTGGAGCACGGCGGCTACCGTGACCCCACGCCGGAGGATTTGCGCTGGCAGATTTACAACACTCTCGTCTACGGCGGCAAGGGATTTATCTACTTCACCTACGCCCATCCGGACTACGACCCCATGTTCGTCTACGGCGACGCTCTGCTGGACAAAGAGGGCAAGACCACCCACCGCTACTACGCGGCGCAAAAACTGAACGGCGAAGTGGCGGAAATGGGGGACCTGCTTATGAGCCTTACCTCCGTGGGCGTGTTCCACACCGGTAAACAGGTTGCCTCCATGACAAAGCCCGTGCCCGCGGAGAACTTCATAAGGCTTGAGGGCGGCGATTTCGTTCTGGGTCAGTTCGTCTCGAAGGGCGGCGAGATGTACGCTATGGTGACAAACCGGCTTATGCGGGAGACCCAAACCGCCTACCTCACCTTCGCTCAAAACGTTAAAGTCAGCGAAGTGAGACCCCACGGCGGACACGGTGTTCAAACCGCTCCCGATAAGTGGCAGAAGACGTTGGAGCCCGGGGACGGAGTGCTTATTAAGATTGAAACCGGGGACATCAAGTACGCCAAGTGGAACTACAACGTAAGGCACATGCCCAAGGTGTCGATTTGCGCTCCCGATGAGGAGTCGGTGAAGGCGGCGGAGATTGCGGCGGCGAAGCTTGAGGGTAAAATCGTCGTGAACATCATCGGCGGCGACGTAAAGGACCCGGCTCGGCTGGCTCGGCGTCTCGATTCCGAAGCCTACATAATCTTCGGCGACAAGGATTATTATCTCCTCACCGGCAG
>JAGDDM010000046.1 GCA_017958015.1 Abditibacteriota bacterium
CTCGGTCTTTGGACCGCGGCGAAAAGCGGCGACATTCACAAGGTCTCGGCGGATCTCTACTCCGGGGAGTTCGACGCTTCCGGCGCCTTCACCCGCTGCGACGTGGCCGGTTACAACTTCCTGTCCCGTCACGGCGGCGGATTCCTCACCGACGACATGAATGTGGCGAAGGCGGAGTCTTCGGAGTTTGAGAAGGGCGTCGTCAAGGCGGTCTATCCCGAAGGCGTGGTTACCTACAACTTCGTTCACACCGGCGTAAACATCACCGCCGAGAACCGCTCGGATAAGCCCCTCATCTACGCTCTGTACCCTCAGGCCAAGGCGGCGCGGTTCTCCGACGGACGCTACGCCAAGGTGCCGGTGAGAAACGACACCTTCACCCGGGCGGCCCTGTTCGGCGAGGGGGCTTGGCACATCGTCATAGACGGTCTGCGGGTGACACGGCTCCGAAACAACACGGAGACGGAAATCGCCCTGCGGCGGCTGAAGCCCGGCGAGAAAGCTGATATTAAAATTGAGATTCGTGAGGCGTCGTCGCCGGAGCTTGAGTGGGTGAACACCGTCACCGGCGGCGAGTCAATGGGTCCCATACGCCTCGTATCCCCCATGCCTTATCAGGTGTTCCAGCGCGTTAATAAGGAAAAGGGCAAGGTCTCCGTTGTCGGCCGCGTCGCGGGCTCCTTCGGCGGTATGACAGCCACCGTTGAGGGCAAGGGCTTCCGCAAGAAAGCGGATGTTGCCATTAACCGCCAGTGCTGTTTCGCCGAGGACATCGAGGTGCCCGCCGGCGGTTGGTACACCGTGACGCTGGACGCCGAGTACGACGACGGCACCCCGGTTCGCAAGGTCATCGACCACGTGGGAGTGGGGGAAGTGTTCGTTATCGCCGGACAGTCCAACGCCAGCGGCTTCGGGGAAAAGCAGATTGTCCAGACCTCAAAGATGGTCTCCTCCTTCAACGGCTCCTTCTGGTGCCTCGCCGACGACCCCCAGCTGGGCAGTCACGACATGAGCGAGGGCGGCAGTTTCCACCCGGCTTTCGGCGACGCTCTATATGAGAAAATAAAGGTTCCCATCGGCATCGTTCCGGTTGGCCACGGCGGTTCCTTCGTGTATTGGTGGCTCCCGAACGCCGACTACTCCAAGGTGCCGAAGGAACAGCTCTACCGGGGACCGCTTTTCGACTACATGATTGAGCGGATGCTGAAAACCGACTTCCGAATGGTTCTCTGGCACCAGGGAGAGAGCGACCGGGGCTGTGACATCGACGCCACGTACGCCGATATGTGCCGGATTATCGAATCCTCCCGAAAGGCGGCGGAGCGGCCCATACCCTGGATGGTTGCCAAGGTGTCCAAAATGGATCCCAACGGCCCGGAGGACCCCAACATCCGCGCCGTTCAGCAGCGGCTCGTCGACAACGGCTACGCCCTGGAGGGACCGGACACGGACAAACTCACCGGCGACTATCGGGCGCTCGGCGGCACGGATCCCCATTTTTCTCCCAAGGGACTGCGTGAACACGGCCGGCTGTGGGCCGAAGCCGTGGCGAAATATTTGAATACGATTTTATAATAGGGGTCAGGTGTCAGGGGCCAGGGGTCAGGGAATGTGTCGGCAAAGCCGACGGATTCTACCAACCCACATTGCGGTGTCGGTTTTTTAATCCGTTGCCGTAGGCGACACCGACGCAGACCCCAGACCCCAGAGCCCGGACCCCTAAAACTCATCGAAAGGACACAACCATGAAGAAATTAATCTTCGCACTGTTACTGATGGCGGTTTCCGCGTCCGCCTACTGTGTTTCCGTTACCGAAAAGGAGGGCGGCTGCGCGGTCACCGGCGCCAACTACACCGCCGCCGTTGACAATGAGGGCAACCTGACTTCCCTCGTCAGCGGCGGCTTCGACTTCGCCCGGACCGCGGGGAAAATCAAGGGCAAAGTGACCGTGAAAGACAACTCCGCCACGGTGAAAACCGACATGGGAAGTCTTATCTACACCTTCGGCGAGCGGAAGATAGAGGTTCGCTGTTTGGATCAGGACTTCATATTCACCGTGAAAGCCCCGGTGGTTCGCACTCCGGATATGCGCTACGCTCCCATGCCCATTCCCGTGGACAACTTCCGCAAGGCGGCTTTCCTCGGGGGCGACGCCTGTCTCATCTGCGACGGATTTATCTTCCACCGCACCGGCCTTTTGGCAAACGACGACCTCATTCCCCTGTGCGTGAATCACTGCACCCTCACTCTGCGGGAAATGACCGCCTCGGAGCGGTACGAGCTTGACCGCTACATCAAGACCGCGGCGGAGAGATATTCCGAGCTGAACGTCTACACGCCCCAGAACTACACCGTTTTCCAGCGGAAAACAAAACTCAACGGCGCCGTTAAGCTCATCGGCAGCGTCCACCCGGACTATGACGCTCTCAAGGTCCGCATAGCGGGCAAGTCCCTGAAGGGCAATATCGACCGCACGATAAACGTTCCCTTCGACAAGTTCACCGGCGCTTTCAACGAGGTTGCGGACACTCCCGCCGGCGGTTGGTACAGCGTCACCTTCACCGCCTACAAAGACGGCGTCGCGGTTAAGAGTCTGAACCTGGCCCACGTGGGCGTGGGAGAGGTGTTCATCGGCGCCGGTCAGTCCAACTCCGGCAACTCAGCCCAGTATCAGATTATTCAGGAAAGCGGAATGGTCGCGAGCTTCGACGGCACATATTGGCGCCTTGCCAACGACCCTCAGCTGGGTATCCACGACCCCAACCGCAAGAACGGCAGCTTCTGGCCCGCCTTCGGCGACGCCATGTATAAGAAATACGGCGTACCCATCGGCGTGGCTTCCACCGGCCACGGCGGCAGCTCCATCGCGCAATGGCTTCCCGGCGCCAAGGCAATCAACGACCGCGGACCCATGTTCGACTACACCGTAAACAGAATGAAACAGCTTGGTGTGGGCGGGTTCAGAGCCGTGCTGTGGCACCAGGGCGAGAGCAACAGAGGCTGCGACGTTGACGACGCCTACAACAAAATGTGCCGCATTATCTATTCGTCCTATGAGGCCGCCGGCTGGCGGTTCCCCTGGTTCGTGGCAAAGGTTTCCTATTCCCCGAATCAGCCCAACGACGAGAAAATAAGATCCGTCCATCAGCGGCTTTGGGATAACGGCGTCGCTCTGGAAGGACCGGACACGGACGTCCTTGTGGGCTGTATGCGGGACTTCGGCGGCTCCGGAATACATCTGTCGCCCCAGGGACTGGAAGAGCACGGCAAAATGTGGTGCGAATGCGTGGGGAAATACCTCGATAAAATCCTGTAAAGTTTTATTATGAGAAAACTCTTTTTGATTCTTGCTCTGACCGTGCTTTGTTCATCCGCATGGGCGGTCGCGATTACGAAAACCCGGGGCGGCTATTCCGCCCATGGCGGCAACTACACCGCTTTTGTCACCGACGGCGGAAAGCTCACCTCCCTCATGATTGACGGGGAAGAGTTTCTGGAGAGCAGGGGCGGATACGCGGGCTCCGACGGCGGCGTGTCCGTTGAGGGCGAAAACGGGGATATTCTTCTCATTGAAAGCGACAAATTTACCCTGAGATATATGTTCGCCGACAGGGAGATAACGATATCCCTCACGTCTAAAGAGGATGTAACAAGATTCGGCTTCTACCCGAACCCGGTGGTGGTGCGCTCCGAGGACGGCAGAATGTACATCTCTCCCATGCGCTTCGACAACTACCGCAGGGCGGCCTACTTCACCGAAAAGAGCAATTTCAAAGCCCGGAACTTCGGCACCGGCTACAACGGCGAGGATTTCAAACCCTTCGGTTGGCTGGATTCTCCCAAGGGAATAACCGTCTCCGGCATTTTCGAGATTAGGACAAATACCTCCGAGGACAGAGACGCCTTTTTGCGGCTCACAAAGGGCCGCGACTACGCCGATGACCTTCGTATATACGAACCGGCGGAGTATCGGGTGTTCCAGCGGAAAACCGCCTACGAGGGCAGCGTGAAGTTCACCGGCAAGACCGTGATAAAGGCGGATCGGCTGAAAGCCCGAATTGAGGGCAAGAGTCTCAAGGGCCCCATTGACCGCACATACAACATTCCGGTTAAAGAGGGCGCTTTCGACGAGGCGGTTCCCGTGCCCGCGGGAGGCTGGTACAAAGTCACCGTAACCGCCTACGACGGTTCAAAGGAAGTCTGCCGCAAGGTGTTCCGCCGTGTGGGCGTGGGGGAGGTGTTTGTGGGCGCCGGTCAGTCCAATTCCACCAACAGCGGCGAGATTCAGACCCGGCAGACTACCGGCATGGTGTCCGGTTTTGACGGCGACATCTGGCGGATTGCCAACGACCCCCAGGTGGGCGTCCACGACATGGGCATCGGCGGCAGCTACTATCCCGCCTTCGGCGACGCCATGTACAAGCGCTACGGCGTGCCCATCGGCATCGTGTCGACGGGGCAGGGTGCTTCGTCCGTGGAGATGTGGCAGCCGGACTACGACATGAATCAACTGAGCGGTTCTTTTAACGTGCGCCTGGGGCGGATGTACGATTACACCCTGAATCGGATTAAGTACCTCGGTGTCGGCGGTTTCAGAGCGGTGCTGTGGCACCAGGGCGAGACCGACGGCGTCTGCGACGTTGACAAAGTCTACAACGGCATGGTGAGGGTCATAACCGGTATGCGTAAGGACGCCGGTTGGGACTTTCCCTGGTTTGCCGCCAAGGTTTCCTATTGGAACGAGCTGGAGCCTTACCACAAACCCATTCGGGAGGTGTATCAGCGCCTTTGGGACAGCGGCATTGCCCTTGAGGGACCGGACACCGACGTGCTGGGCCCCGATTACAGAGACCGCACACGAATCCACCTTCTGCCCGACGGACTCAACAGGGCCGGCGTGATGTGGTTTGAATGCGTATCGAAATATCTTGATAAAGTCTTATAAAAGGTGCCGGACACCCGACACCCGAAAGGAATCGGAATATGAAGAAACTTATCTTTGTTCTCACTCTCACAGCGTTAATGTCCGCTTGCGCCTTCGCGCAGGAAGACAACGACAGACCCGCTCCTCCTCCGCCGCCGAAGAGCGCGGCTGACGCGGGAATACTTGTGGCTCTGGGCGGCAGGCAGACTCCCGGCGCGGCCCCCAAAAAGGTTAAGGGCAAGCTGCGGAGTATGCTCATTCTCCGGGGCGCGGAAAGCGCGAAGACCGCTGAGGTGTTCGTGGACAACAAGAGCGTGGGCAAGCTGGACAAGGCCCCATGGTACATCCTCTACGACGGCTCCGGACTCACTGTGGGCGAACACAAGATAAAGGGCGTGGCTTTGGACGCCGAGGGTAATGAGGTTTTCAACGAGGAGACCACCGTCAACGTGGTGGCAAAGGACGAGGAGCTGGGCAGACCCAAGCCGCCGAGCCTTCCGAAGCCTCCGGTAAAACCCGATGGGGATAAACCCGCTCCGCCGGACGGAAAGGTGGCGCCTCCCGATGAGAAGCCCCTTGACGGTCCCGGCGCGGTGAAGGAAACAAAGCTTTTGGACAAGATATATAAGGCCGACAAGTACGGCTTTTCCGTCCTCACAAGCTCCGCGTGGAAGGTGACGGACGAAACCGCCAAAATGAAGCCCAAAAAGGCGGGAGAGTGCCGGCTTGTTTTCGACGGCAAGGCGAAAGACGGTCTTGTGGTGAACATCAGGCGCACCAAACTTCAGCCCGGCACAAACGGGGAGAAGTTCGCCAAGTACAACACCTACGTGAAGGACTGGGACAAAATGCCCATAGGCGGCTGCGACGCCTTCGTCACCACCCAGGGCACCCCCGCCGAGAAGAACGTGGTTCAGCGGGCAATCATCCTGAAGGGCGGCTACGCCTACATGATGAACTGCGCCGATACCTCCGGTAAGGACGTGGATTTCAGCGCGGA
>JAGDDM010000047.1 GCA_017958015.1 Abditibacteriota bacterium
GCGCCGATTCTGATAATCTTTACGCAGGAGGTGGAAGTGTCGATGATAAGGGCGTCCGCCAGATCCATGCTTTTTGTGCCGTCGATACGGCTCATGTCGCTGTATTGGTCGCAGTTTCTTCTGCCGGCGGCGGAGACGATGACGTCAAGCTGGTCCGGATAGGCGGGATTGTAGTCGATGAGGTCCTTGTGGGTGTGGCCGCCGAACCAGCAGACGAACTTGCCGCCGCTCTTCATGAACCGGTCCACAGCCTCCTGGTAGTTGTTGAGAATGTCGTACCATGCGGCGCCGCCGCCCCTGCCGTACTCGGAGAAGTTGCATTTAAGAGCCACATTCTTTCTCATGGGGAAGTGGCAGGCGATGATGACGCTCAAATCCTTTTCTTTCGCCCCGGCCAAAGTCTCTTTGAACCAGCGGAACTGACCCGCTTCCGCTTTTTTGTCGATTTCCGGCCGCAGCATGCAGTCGATGACGATCATTCTTATCTTTTTGGCGTCGTAATCTTTGTAATAATAGGTCTTGCCAACCTCATAAGTGACGTCCCAACCGGCGATGTAGGGAGCCATGTAGCGTTCGTAGGCCTCACCCATGGATATTTGATCGTTCCAATCGGCGTTCTTCCAACCCTTGTGGTCCCGGAGAGTGTCGTGGTTGCCGATGATGTTCATAATCTTCTCGTGGCCGGGAGTCTTGCCCCAGTAGTCGAAGGGCTCGGCGTAGGAGGCCTTGATCAGGTCGCCGGTGCAGATGGCGCCGTCGAAATACTTCCCGTACTCCGCATAGAAAGCGGCCAGACGGGCGAACTCGAGGGCGTCGCCGTGAATGTCGGAGAAGAAAAACAGCGACAGGGGCTGGGTCTCCTCTCTGTATTTGTAAGCGGCGTTGCTGGGCTTTAAGGCATTGACGATTCTCGCCTCAAACTCCGGATTGAGCTCCGCCATCGTGGGATCGGCGCACAGCGCGGGTACGCACAGGGACAATAAGGCTAAAAGGGCAAGAAGTTTTTTCATTTTCGTAACTCCGTTCCGAGGGATTAGGGGTTAGGGGTTAGCACTGACATTGCGGCGTTTGTTTTATAATTCGTTCGCAAAGCGAACACCGACAGAGACTAAAACCTAACCCCTAAAACCTATAATCAATACTGACTTACAATCTCTCCGGTTAAATAATCAAGCGTAACCTCGTTCTTGGGGCGCATAAATCCGTCCATGGTGGCGCCCACACGAATGAGTTTTATGAGATGTCTGCTTGTGTCCACAACCAAGGTATCCGCCAGGTCGCCGCACTTCATTCCCGGCACTCTGGCGGTTTCGCTGTAGGCGGCGCTTTGCCAGTCGCAGGCGGCGTCGCAGACGATGCACAGCTGACCGGGATATTTTTTGCTTTTGATAATAAAGTCCCTATGGAGGTGGCCGGCGATCCAACAGACGAACTTGCCCCCCTCTTTCCTGAAATCGTCCACGATTTTCATATAGAGATCGCAGTCCCGGAACTCGCCGTTATAGAGTATCGACTTTTCGGTGAAGTTGCACTCAATCTTCTCCGTGTCGTTTATATTGTAGTGAGCGGCGATAATAACGCTGAGGTCCTTTTCCCGCGCCCCGGCGAGAGTGTCTTTGAGCCAGGCCAGCTGACCTATGACCGCCTTGGGCTCGTTTTTCCTCTGCATGTTATCCAGGACGACGAGGCGGATTTTCTTGTTGTCGAAATCTTTGTAATAATAGGTCTTGCCGGGAATGTAATTCACGCCCCACTTGCCGATGAAAGGCGCGAAGTATTTGACGTAGCACTCCCGCATGGAGAGGATGTCGTCGTAGTTGATATTCACGTAGTTGTTGTCGTTTCTGAGGACGTCGTGGTTGCCGATGACGGACATTATCTCCTCGTGGCCGGGAGTGGCGGCCCAGTAGTCGAAGTCGCTGTGCTCGGCGGAGTCCCGCATCATGTCCCCGGTGCATATGGCACCGTCGAAATGTCTGCGGTAGGTTTTGAAAAACTCAATGAGACGCCCGAACTCCCGCTCGTCGCCGTGAATGTCCGTGAACCAAAAGAGGGAAAAGGGCTTCGTCTCCTTTTGATAGCCGAAAACCGTCACGTTCTTGGGGCGCATGGCCTGAGTCATGGCCTCGTCGAAACCGGGATTCAGTTCCGCCACCGTCTTTTCGGCCCATACGCACCCTGCGGCGGTGATGATGAGGGCGATTATTGCGATAAGTTTTTTCATATCTGCCCCTATAATCAATACTGACTTATTATTTCCTGCGTCACGTAATCCAGCGTTATCCCGTTTTTGGACCGCATAAAGCTGTCTCTGTTGGCGCCGATACGAATGAGTTTCACCAGATGTCTGCTCGTGTCCACAACGAAAGCGTTGGCCAGGTCTCTGCTGCGGGTGCCGGGAACTCTGGCGCTTTCGCTGTAGGCGTCGCTCTGCCAGTCGCAGGCGGCGTCGGAAACAATCTCAAGCTGTTTGGGATAGGTTTTGCTTCTCAGTATAAAATCATTGTGGGTGTGGCCGGCGATATAGCAGACGAACTTGCCGCCGGACTTCATAAAGTCGTCCACGGCCTTCAGAATCGCGTCGCAGTCGCCGTCCTCGTAATCACCCAAGTAGGTTGTCACGGTAAAGTTGCAGGGAATTTTCTCCGTTTTGTTCAGAGTAAAGTGGGCCGCGACGAGGACGCTCAAATCCTTTTCCTTCGCTCCCGCCAAGGTCTTTTTGAACCACGCGAGCTGACTTGCCGCCGCCTTGGGTTCCCTGCGGCTCCAAAGCATGGTATCGAGAACGATGAGGCGTACGTTCTTTGCGTCATAGTCCCTGTAATAATAGGTCTTTCCGGATTCGTAAACCGCGCCCCATTTGTCGATGAAGGGCGCGAAGTAGCGGGCGTATGACTCGGCCATTGAAAGCGCATCCTTACGATTCTTGTTCGCGTCGTCGTTGTGGTTCCGCAGCACGTCGTGGTTACCGATGACGGACATGACCTTTTCGTGGCCGGGAGTTTTACTCCAGTAAGTGAAATCGCTGCCCTCCGCGGAGTCGCAGACAAGGTCGCCGGTGCAAATCATGCCGTCGAAATACTTCTCGTAGCCGTTGTAAAAATCGATAAGCCGGCCAAATTCCTCCGCGTCGCCGTGGATGTCCGTGAACCAAAACAGGGACAGGGGCTGAACCTCGTTTCGGTAACCGAAAACAGCGCCCTCGTTTTTGGGCCGCAGCGCCTGAACCATCAGCTCCACAAAATCCGGATTGAGCTCCGCCACGGTCTTTTCCGCCCATAGGGCGGGAACCGCGAGAATAATCAGAGCCGGTATCAAGAGTAATTTTTTCATTGTTTTTTCCCTAACGCTTAACGGCGTTAATACTGGCTGATTATCTCTTGCGTCACGTAATTAAGGGTAATCCCGTTTCGGGGTCTCATGCGGCTGTCCATGTTGGCGCCGACGCGGATAATCTTAATAAGGTTTCTGCCTGTGTCAATCACCAAGGCGTTGGCCAGGTCCTGACACTTCATTCCGCCGTTTCTGTTCATGTCCGCGTAGGCGGAGGTAATCCAGCCGCTGGCGGAGGAGACGGTGATGTCAATCTGTTTGGGGTAGGCCTTGTTTACGAGAATAAGGTCCTTGTGGGTGTGGCCGCCGATCCAGCAGACGAACTTGCCGCCCTCTGTCATGAAGTCGTCCACGGCCTTCTGGTAGAGGTAGCAGTCCTCGAAGTCCCAACCCAGTCCCGCGTCCGCGTCGGTGAAATTGCACTCAATCTTGATGGGGTCGTTTATGGAGTGGTGCACGGCGATAAGGACGCTGAAATCCTTCTCCTTCGCGCCGGCGAGAGTCTTCTTAATCCAAGAGAGCTGCCCCGCCGCGGCCCTGGGCTCCTTGCTGAGTCTCAGCATACCGTCCATAACGATGAAGCGCACCTTTTTGGCGTCGTAATCTTTGTAGTAATATGTGGTGCCGGGCTTGTTGACCACGTTCCAGGCCTTGATGTAGGGGGCGAAGTAGTGGTTGTAGCACTCCGCCATGGTGGACTGGTTGTCCCAAATATGGTCGCCCTGCCAGTTGTTGTGGTCCCGCAGAGTCTCGTGGTTGCCCATAAGGAACATAACCTTCTCGTGGCCCGGAGTCTTGCCCCAGAAAGTAAAATCAGTCACCATGGAATCCATGACCATGTCGCCGGTACAGATGATATCGTCGAAATACTTCCGGTAGGTCTCGTAGAAGGCTATATTCCGAGCGAGAACCCCGGCGTCGCTGTGGATGTCCGTAAAGTGGTAGAGGGCGAAGGGCGGAACCTCGCTTTGATAGCCGAAAACCGTAACGTTTTTCGGACGCAGAGCCTGAACCATTCGCTCCTCGAACTCCGGATTCAGCTCCGCCATGGTTTTGTCGGCGCAATAAGCGCAGACCGCGGCGGCCGTAAGGGCAATGATAAGTATAAGTTTCCTCATAAGTATATCCTTTCCGCATGGAAAAAACGGTTTGCTTATTATATTTCTAATTATAACTTATGTTAAATATTCTTTGCAAGACGCTTCCTGAGGGCAAGCCGCCGCGATAAATCTTATGAAATCGAAATTGTCGTCTCCGGATTCGCTGCGGTTTCCGATATATCTCATTCTTTCGTCCCGAATTTCTTCCGCATATTCTCCATAATTTCCGGGAGTCTGTCGGTTCTTTTAACGCCCTTGCACCGGGGCAGACACCTTATAAAGTCCATGCCGTAGCGTTTGGTGTGGATTCTGCTGTCCATAATCGCCACGATGCCGTAGTCGTTTTTTGTTCTTATCAAACGCCCGAAGCCCTGTTTCAGTTTCGTCTGGGCCTGGGGCACGCTGAAGTCGGCGAAGGCGTTGCCGCCGCCGGATTCGATGAAATCGCATTTGGATTTGGACATGGGGGTGTTGGGCACGGCGAAGGGGAGTTTGTCCATGATGACGCAGGTGAGCTTCTCTCCCTTGATGTCAACCCCTTCCCAGAAGCTGTGGGTCCCCAGAAGACACACGTCGTCCCGCTCCCGGAACTCCCTTATGAGGTTCTCGTTGCTCATCTCGCCCTGGCGCAGGAAGGTAAAGGGCAAATCCATGGCGCCAAGTCTGGAGGCCACCTCGTCCAACATTCGATAGGAGGTAAAGAGCAAAAAGGCGTGGCCCTGAGTGGCGGTGATAACCTCGGAGATTTTCCGAGCTACCATGTCCGCGTACTCCCTGTCGTTTGAGGGGGCCGGCAAATCGTCCGGCACGTAGAGAACCACCCTGTTCATGAAATCGAAGGGCGACTCCACCACAATCTCACCGCACTCCCTTATGCCCAGATTCTTCCGCATATAGTCGAAGTTCCCCGCCGCCGCCAAAGTGGCGGAGGTGCATATAACCGGAATCCGTTTGTCCCACAGGTATTTCGCCAACGTGTTGTCCACGCTCCGGGGAGTGAGGTGGAGCACTCCGGAGACAAACCGGGAGTCGGACACCGTCTCCGCCCAGCGGAAATAATCCTTGTCGTGATCCCCGAAAAACAGCTCCGCGAAATCGTTTTTGAGCCCGGAGAGCATCTTCTTGAAACCGTCCAGCCGGTCCCGCAGTTCCTCCGTGTCCGGCTCCTGATAACAAAGCTGGGTGTAGAGACTCTGAAGCCCCTCGATAAGTTCCTCCGCGTAGCCCTCCACCACCTTTTTGCCGTACTTCTCGCAGAACACATCGTAAAATTCTTCCCGGGTCTCCGAGTCGTTGAAAACGGAAAAAAGCAAATCGTTTTGGTCGCAAATGACTTTGTACTCGCTGCGGGTAACGGCGATGTCCCGGCGTTTGCTTATGCGGTTCATGAGCCCCACGGTACGGTAGTCGCTTATCTCCAGCCCGAAGGCCTTGGTGGCGGCGTCCTCGATGTGGTGGGCCTCATCGAGAACAACCATGGAATATTCCGGCAAAAGGCTCTGATCCGGGTCCTCGTTCCTTATGACAAGGTCGGCGAAAAAGAGGCTGTGGTTGGTGACGATAATGTCGCTCATCTCCGCCTTGCGGCGCATTTTGTAGTAGAAACAATCCCGGAAGAAGTAGGGACAGTCCTTGTTTTTGCATGTCTCCGCGTTGCAGCAGACCTCGTTCCAATCGGAAAAGGAAAAATCCAAATCGGACCAGTCCCCGGTTTGGGTCTCCCCGGCCCACTTCATGAGTTTGGCGAAGTCCCCGTCCCCCACACGGAGAATGGATGAGGCGGCGTGGTCCAACTCCCGCAGACAGAGATAGTTGGAGCGGCCCTTCATCACCGAAGCGGAGAAGGGTCTGCCCTTCAAAACCTTCCGGAGCATGGGGATGTCCTTGTCCACAATCTGGGACTGGAGAGCGATGGTGCGGGTGGATATAACCGCCGGGGTCCCTCCCTCCGTGGCGGTTATGACCGCGGGAATGAGATAGGCCACCGTCTTGCCGATGCCGGTGCCCGCCTCCGCCAACAGGTTTCCCTTTTCCGTTACGGCGTCGGCAATCGCAAGGGACAGCTCGATCTGCCCCTCCCGGTATTCGTAACCATCCAATGTTTCGGAAAACGCGCCCCCGGGGGCCAGGATTTTTTTAATCTCCGACTTGAGGCTCATCTCTTCACAACCGCCGCGATGTTGTTCACGCCTCCCACGGGCGCGTCGTAAAACTCGCCGTCGCAATAGTAGGCGCACATACTGCCCCCGTCCATGTTCACCGCGTCGGTGACGCCCCGCTCAAGGAGAATGTCCGCCAACTCACTCAGGGTGACGCCCTTCCTGACGGCGCAGAGAACGAGGACGCGGCTCCCCTTGGCGCCGATGGCGCAGCGGCAGGCTTCCACCGACTCCGCCCGGCCCGAAAAACCGTCCCGGCGCGCGTCGATATCCTTCTTGCCCTCGGTTATGAGCTTGGGTCCGCAGAATACGGCGAAGGCCTGACGGGGTCTGTCCTCTTTGCGGCTTGTGTGGGGAAAGGTGATGTTTCCCTCGTAGTCCACCGCCACGCCGCAGGTTCTGTGACCCTTGGCCACGCGCTCGCCGTTATAAACTATATCCCCGCAGGGCCTGTAATTCTCGTCGTAATAGGTGCCGGTTATCGCGGCCTCGGGATCGAGTTTCTCAACCACGTCATAGAAGGACTCCGTGTCCTCCGGAGCCAGGTAAGGCACCACTTTGTAATCCTTCATATCGAACTCGGCGTAATACACGGGTCCGGAGGTTTCCCGAACCGGTTCCGGCTCGCTGTCGTCGGTGACAACCTCCACGCCGCAACCCGCCGCGAGGAAGGATATTAAGATGAGAATAAGAAATCGCTTCATTTTTTGAGAACTTTCGTTCCGTATTTGCAGTACGGGGCGGCGGCGCAGTTTTCGCAGTCCGGCCTCTGACCCTTGCACACCGCTCTGCCGTGGAAAACCATAAGGTGGTTGAAGTGGGTGGACTTGTCCTCCGGCAAAATCTTCCGAAGGTCCCGCTCGATGATGTCCGGGTTCTTGCTCTCCGTAAGGCCCATGCGGCCCGCCAGACGCTTCACGTGGGTGTCCACGATAACCGCGGGCTTACCGTAAACCTCACCTATCATCAGATTGGCTATCTTCCGCCCCACACCGTCGAGAGTTAAAAGTTCCTCTATGGTGTCCGGCACCTTGCCGCCGTAAACCTCCACTTTCCGCCGGGAGGAGTTGACTATTGCCTTGGCTTTGGCCCGATAGAAGCCGGTGGACCGCACCGCCTCCTCCATTTCCTCAACGGTGGCGGCGGCGAAATCCTCGGGACATGTGTATTTCTTAAAGAGTTCTTCGGTGACAATGTTCACCCGGGCGTCGGTGCACTGGGACGCGAGAATCACCGCCACCAAAAGTTCGTGGGGCGTGGTGTAGTCCAGGCTGCACTCCGCCTTGGGGTACAACTTCTCCAGAGCCTCTATTATACCTTTAACCCGCTGTTTTTTCGTCATCGCAAAAATACGGCACCTCCGCGGAGTAAGCGCGTCCGGTGCCGTTTAATTTATTTCTTCCTGCAGTTTATGAAGGCATCAAAACTGCGGTCGTATGTTCTTTCGACTTCCGGCGGGAAGCAGCACGCGGGCAGCTGGTGGTATTTCAGATGATACTCCAGACACTCGCAGCATTTTCCGTGCCGGGGGCATCCGCCGTAGGTGCAGGGACACTTTTTACCCTTTTCCTGTCTCTCGCAAGCCATAGGCTACTCCTCGTCCGCGGGAATGCACTTGATGTGCAGTTCCTCGAGCTGAGCGTCGTCCACCGGTGAGGGAGCGCCGGTCATGGGATCCACCGCCGTGGCGGTCTTTGGGAAAGCCATGACGTTTCTGATATTGTTGTCGCTTGTAAGCAGCATGAGAAGTCTGTCGATGCCGGGGGCTATGCCGCCGTGGGGCGGAGCGCCGTAGTCGAAGGCGTCCAGCATGTGGCCGAACCGCTCCTGAACTTCTTCCTCGCTGTAAGCCATGAGGGCGAATACCTTGTTCTGGATGTCTCTGCGGTGGATTCTGATACTTCCGCTGGCCACCTCGCTGCCGTTGCAGACAAGGTCGTAGGCCTGGGAGCGCACCGCCGCGGGATCCGTGTCCATAAGGTGCATATCCTCGTCGTTGGGCATGGTGAAGGGATGGTGCATGGCGTCCCAGCGGTTCTCCTCCTCCTTCCACTCAACAAGCGGGAAGTCGGTGACCCAAGCGAAAGCCATAACGCTGTCGTCCCGGAGGCCCAAACGGGTGCCCATAAGGTTCCGCAGATTGGCCAGGGAGTCCGCCACCACCTTGGGCTTGTCGGCAACCAGCATAATGAGGTCGCCGGGCTTGGCGCCGGCCCGTTCGATTATGGCCTTCAGCTCTTCCTCTTTGAGGAACTTGGCAACCGGGGACTTAACGGTGCCGTCGGGCTGGAGAGCGAAGGTGGCAAGGCCCTTGGCTTTGTACTTCTTGGCGAACTCCGTCAGGTCGTCAATCTCCTTGCGGCTGTATCCGCCGCAGCCTTCGGCGCAGATGCCCTTAACCTGCTTTGCGGTTTGGAACACCTTGAACTCGGTATTGTTGGCTATGTCGGTAACGTCGAAAAGCTCCATACCGAAGCGAAGGTCCGGCTTGTCGATGCCGTACTTGTCCATAACCTCGGCGTAGGTGAGTTTTTTGAGGGGCTTAAAGAGGAGTTTCTTGTCGGAGAGTTTCTCCACAATCTCCTCGATGAGGCCGCCCACTATCTCAAAGAGATCTTCCTTCTTGACGAAGCTCATCTCGATATCCAGCTGGGTAAACTCCGGCTGTCTGTCGGCTCTGGGGTCCTCGTCGCGGAAGCACTTGGCAATCTGGAAATATCTGTCCATGCCCGCCACCATAAGGAGCTGCTTCAGCTGCTGGGGGCTCTGGGGCAGAGCGTAGAAGGTTTCGGGATAGAGTCTGGAGGGAACCAGGTAGTCTCTCGCGCCCTCGGGAGTGCTCTTGATGAGGATGGGGGTCTCAATCTCGTAGAAGCCCCGGGCGTCCATGTAGTCCCGAATGAGTTTGATGAGTTTGTGGCGCAGAATGAGCCGTTTCTGCATCTCCGGTCTGCGGAGGTCCAGGTAGCGGTATTTGAGTCTCACCATCTCGTCGGTGGTGATGCCGTCCTCGATGGGGAAAGGAGGAGTCTTGGCGGTGTTCAGAATCTCGATATTCTCGATGTGGACCTCAACCTCGCCGGTGGGCAGATTGGGGTTCACGGTGCCTTCCGGACGCTCGGCGAGGGTGCCGGTGATTGACAGCACGTATTCGCCCCGGACGGACTCCGCAACCTTGAAAACTTCCGGCGTTGAGGGGTCGGCCACGCACTGGACGATGCCGGTGATGTCCCGGAGGTCGATGAAGATGAGACCGCCGTGGTCCCGGCTCCGCTGAACCCAACCGTTCAGGGTAACTTTAGAGCCCAACTCACGCTCGGTTACTTGGGTACAATAGACGTCTCTTTGATTCATGTGGTATTCCTCTGTGTTGATATGAAGATTCTTTGTTATTGAAATTTTTTTGCGCCGTGTCTAATACCGGCTGACTATCTCTCCGGTTTCGTAATCGATGGAGATTCCGTTTCTGGGGCGGAGGTAGCAGTCAACGTTGAGACCGACCCGGATAATCTTGATGATATGCCGGGTGGTGTCCGCCATGAAAACGTCGGCGATATCCCGGTTGCGGGTACCGTAGGTCCGATCCAGAATGGGGTTCAGATTGGGGTCCGCGGAGACGTTTGCCACCGCGACAGCCATCTGCTTGGGATAAGTTTTGCTCCGCAGAACGAGGTCCTGATGAATGTGTCCGTAGAGGTAGCAAACAAACTTGCCGCCATCCGTCATAAACTCGTCCACCGCCTTCTGGAAGAACTCACCTTCGTACTCGTTACCCGTCATGGGACCGAAATCCGTGAAGTTGCATCTCACGTTGCCCATGTTGTTCATGGGAATGTGGGCGCCCACGATGACGCTGTAATCTTTCTCTTTGGCGCCGGCCAGAGCGGTCTTGAACCAGGCTATCTGACCCATGGCGGCCTTGGGCTCCTTGCGAAGTTTAAGCATGGAGTCCAAAACGATAAACCGCACCTTTTGGGCTTCGAAATCCTTGTAATAATAAGTCTTGCCGGGTTGGTAGCTGACGCCCCATTTGTCGATGAAGGGAGCGAAGTATTTATTATATGTCTCCGCCATGGACATCTGGTTTTCCCACACGCTGGGGCCCGTGGTCCAGCCCTTGTGGTCCCGGAGAGTGTCGTGGTTGCCGATGGCGATCATAACGTTTTCGTGGCCGGGAGTCTTTGACCAATAGGTAAAGTCGCTCCGCATGTCATCCAGGACGATGTCGCCGGCGCAGAAAATGCCGTCGAAATACTTTTCGTGGGAGTTGTAAAACTCAAGGTGCCGGGCAAAGGACTCGCCGTCGCTGTGGACGTCGGAAAAGAAGTAAAGCAAAAACGCCGGAACATGATTGGGTGTGCTCCGAGCCTGCTTCCGAGCCGAAAGAACGGTGCTCTCGAAATCCGGATGCCACTCCGCGATGGTTTTGTCGGCGGCAAAGGCCGCGCCCGCAATAGCGATTAGGGCAAGTATGTTTGTGATGATAAGTTTACGCATATACACTCCGTGTCGGGTTATGGATTTTCGGGTTTTGGGCGCCGATCAATACTGACTGACGATTTCTCCCGTTTCGTAATCTATAGAGATTCCGTTTCTGGGGCGCCCGTAGCAATCAACGTTGGAGCCTATCCGGATAATCTTGATGATATGCCGGGTGGTATCCGCCATGAAAACGTCGGCGATGTCCCGATTGCGGGTTCCGTAGGTCCGATCCGTGACCGGGCTTTGGGCGGGATTGTTGGCGATAACGCTTGCCGCAACAATCGCCAACTGTTTGGGATAAGTTTTACTCCGGAGAACGATATCGTAATGGCTGTGGCCGTGGAGGTAGCACACGAACTTGCCGCCCTCTTTCATAAACTCGTCCACCGCCTTTGGGTAGAATTCGTCCTCATATTCGTTGCCGGCGTAGGCGCCGAAGTCGGTGAAGTTGCAATCCGCAAACTCCGTGTTGTTCATGGATACGTGGGCTCCGACAATGACGCTGTAATCCTTCTCTTTGGCCCCGGCCAGAGCGGTCTTAAACCAAGCCATCTGACCCGCGGCGGCCTTGGGCTCCATGCGAAGCTTAAGCATGGAGTCGATAACGATAAACCGCACCTTTTGGGCGTCGAAATCTTTGTAATAATAAGTCTTGCCGGGCTCGTAAACCACGCCCCACTTATCTATAAAGGGAGCGAAATACTTATCGTAGCTCTCCCGCATGGTCAGCTGGTCTTCCCAAATCTCGGGACCGGCGCTCCAGCCCTTGCAGTCTCTGAGAGTGTCGTGGTTGCCGATGGCAATCATAACCTTTTCGTGGCCGGGAGTCTTCGCCCAATAGGAAAAGTCGCTTTGCGCGTCGTTCTCCGCCACGTCGCCGGCGCAGAAGATGCCGTCGAAATACTTCTCGTATGTCTTGCAAAACTCAAGGTGCCGGGCAAAGGATTCGCCGTCGCTGTGAGTATCGGAGATGAAATACAGCGACAGCGCCGGAACATGATTGGGTGTGCTCCGAGCCTGCTTTCGAGCCGAAAGAAAAGTGCTCTCGAAGTCCGGATGCAGTTCCGCGATGGTTTTGTCGGCGCACCGTCCGGCGGTAATCGCGATCGCGATTAGGGCGAAAAAAGCGATAAGTTTCTTCATGCGTTATTTTCCGAGAAAAGAAACCAAGTCCTCAAACTTAACGTTCGTCTGCTCCGACGCGGCCATATCTTTCACCGCCGCCTCTCCGGCGTCAATCTCGTTGTCGCCGATAATGAGGGCGTAACGGGCGTTGTATTTGCCCGCCAGTTTCATCTGGGCTTTCATGCTCCTGCCGGTGTAGTCGCCGTCGGCGGAGATTCCCGCCGCCCGCAAATCCCGAAGGAGCTTCACGGAGTATTCCCGGGCCTTATCGCCCATGGCCACCACGAAAACGTCGAGACCCGTGTCGCCGGGAACGTCGATTCCCATGGACTCCAGGGTGAGCATAAGCCGGTCGAGACCCAGCCCGAAGCCTATGGAGGGAACGTGCTTGCCGCCTATCTCCTCAACCATGTTGTCGTATCTGCCGCCGCCGCCGATGGCGTTCTGGGCCCCCAGGGCTCCGGAGACGAACTCGAAGGCGGTCTTGGTGTAGTAGTCGAAACCCCGAACAAGGTTGGGGTCGAGAACATAGGCGATTCCCAAAGCGTCCAGGTACTTCTTTACCTTCTCGAAGTGCTCTTTGCAGTCCTCGCAGAGGTAGTCCGTCAGCTTGGGAGCGCCGGCGAGAACAGCTTTGCAGCCGGGATTCTTGCAGTCAAGCATCCGCAGGGGGTTCTGCTCGTAACGCGCGGCGCAGGACTCGCAGAGTTCACCGACTCTGCCGCCCACGTAGTCAAGGAGGGCCTGTCTGTAACCGGGTCTGCATTTCGGGCAGCCGATTGAGTTCAGCTTAAGGGTATAATCGACGATGCCGATTGACTTGAAGAACTCGGAGGCCAGGGAAATGATTTCCGCTTCCATCGCCGGATCTTCCGCGCCCACGGCCTCGATGCCCAACTGGGTGTGTTCCCGGTACCGTCCCGCCTGGGGCCGCTCGTAGCGGAACAGGCGGGCGATGTAGTACATTTTAACAACGGGTTTGGCGTCGCCGAGATTGTGCTCGCAGTAGGCCCGCATGGCGGGAGCGGTGCCCTCGGGCCGCAGAGTGAGACTTCTGTCTCCTCTGGTCTCGAAGGTGTACATTTCCTTGCTCACAACGTCGGTGAGGTCCCCCAGGTTTCGGGTAAAGAGCTCCGTGTGCTCGAATGTGGGGGTGCGAATCTCGTAAAAATCGTACAGTTTGCAGACTTTTCTGAATTTTTCCTCCACCCACTGCCACTTGGGCGTGTCGATGGGCAGTATATCCCTTGTTCCCCGAGGCGCTTTGTATTCCATTGTCTAAAACTCCGTTGATTTATTCCTGCGCGGGCTTGGCCGCTTTGGCTCTGTCGCTGAGCATCACGATGACGCAGAGAACGAGACCCGCGAGGGTGGCGAAACCGCCGATTACGAAAGCCTTCTCATAACTGCCGGTGTTTGTGAACACGCTGGCGGCGATGTTGGGACCGAAGAGGGAGGCCACGCTGACGCCGGCGAACATGAGGGCGTAGTTAATACCGATAAACTTGGCGCCGAAGGAGTCCGCGGTGAGGGAGGGGAAAGTTCCCAGATAACCGCCGTAGCAGAGACCCACGGCAATAACCGCCACCAAAAGCTTCGTCTGAACGAGAGCGAAGGTGGGCAGAGCGAACATGGCCGCCGCGGTGATGGCGAACATGAGAGTGAGAGACATCATTCTGCCGATCTTGTCGGAAACCCAACCCCAGAGGAATCTGCCGCAGGTGTTGGAGATGGCGAGAACGCTGACAAAGAGGGCCGCCACGGCGGGAGTGATGTGAGTCATTTCCGTGGCAATCTTGGACAGCTGGCTGGTTACCATGAGGCCGCCGAAAGCGCCGCAGGCGTAGACCAAGAAGAGAGCCCAGAACCGGACGGTGCCCAGCATTCCCAGGGGAGTGTAATCCTTGCCGCTGACTTCCGCCTTCTTAACCGGCACAAAGCCCTCGGGCTTATAGCCTTCCGGCGGGTTGGCGAGAATAAGGGAAGCGAGAACCATAACGATTGTGGACACGCCGCCGAGAATGAGGAACATGTTCCGAACGCCCTGGGACGCGATAATGGCCTGAGCCACCGGGGCGATGAAGATTGTACCGGCGCTGATTGAGGCCACAAAAAGACCGGAAGCGAGACCCCGCTTGTCCGGGAACCAGCGCAGAACGATGGCCATAACCGCCGCGTAGGCGAGACCGCCGCCGAAGGACATCATAAGACCGAAAGTAAAGTAGAAAGCGGGCCAGGATTTAACGAGACCGCAGGCGAAGATGCCCAAACCGTAGAGCAGAACGCCGATGATAACACCCAGGCGGACCTTGGAGGAGTTGGCAACCATGCCGCCAACAATCATACTGATGGGCATAAGGCCGATGGTGAGGGCGAAAGCCATGGCGAAGGTTCCGCCGGTGGTACCGAGGAATTCGGTGAGGGGCTTGGCGAATACGCTGGAAGCGTAAGCCGTACCTTGGAAGATGCAGGCCACGATGCCCGCTACGAGGATAATCCATCGTTTAGCGTCGAGTTTCAATTTTTTCTCCTTTGTATTCAGGTGTCAGGTGCCGGGTACCGGATGTCGGCGGATGTGTTGCCTGCGGCAACGGATTATATAACTCACATCGCAAGGTGAATCGTCGGCGAAGCCGACACAGCCGCTTTTCCCGATTCCCTTTTCCCTTTTCCCTTTTATCTATCTTAAAAGAATATCACTTTACGGCCAAAAAATCAAGTCCGAACCTTTCAAAAGGCTCTGAGGACCCGCTCGCCGTCGACGGTGTCGAGGACGCCGGAGACGGTGACCGCCTCGCCCACCGCCTTTCGGGTTGTTCCCGCCACCGCCAAACCGTTCAGGGTGGTGAGATCGATTATGTAATATCTGTCCCCGAAGACGGCGGAGACCACGGCGTTTTCCACGGTGACGATTCCGCCGTCCGCCATTGATTTGGCGCCGAGCACGGATGTGTTTTCGGCGACAAAGAAAGGTCCGTAGGTATATTCTCCGTTGGCAACATCCGCGGAGTTGTAGCCCTTCACATGGAGGTATTTCACCCCGGTGACGGGCAGTGTGAGTGTTCCGTTTGACCACTTTGTCTCGCTTCCGATGAACTCACATGCGGGGTTCTCGTCCCAAACATAGCGGTAATACGCCAGCGTTCCGGCTCCGAAGCCGCCCGCGGCGGTGAAGACCGCGTTTCCGCCGTCGATAAGAGCCGTTACGGAATCGGCGGTGGGAGCGGCGGAAAGTGTGGTGCCGGAGATAAGTCCGGAGGCCTTGCTTTCGCCGCCGGCGTTGGCGGTTTTGACCCGCCGGGAGATTCGGGTGTTGGGCGCGAGTCCCGTTTCCGTCACTTCCGGCAGGGTGTAGTTAAAGCTTTCCGCCGTCTTGTTTCCGCTTGCGTCGTAGAGAACGAAGGAGGTGGCGTTTTTGGCGTAGTTTCTGAAGGTGAAAGTCACGGAGTCTTCCGTGGCGGAGGCGGCCTTGACGGCGCCCACTCCCGGGGGAATACCGGCGGCGAACACCGCGTCGTCGTAGTTATGTCTGGTGCAGGCGGCGCCGGAATAGCCCAGATACACTCTGCGGATAGCGGAGCCGGGGGCGGGATATTCCGAGGAGGCCACCTTGAGACCGTCCAGGAAGTACTCAACGTCTTCGGAGGAGCCGCTGTACGGGTTGACTCTCATTTCCAGCTTGTGCCAGCCGGCGCTTCTGGGTTTAACGTCCTCAAGGTACCATCTGCCGTTTTTCTGTATGCCCGCTTTGTAGGAGTCGGTGATGTTGACGCCGATGAAGCATCTGCCTTTGTAGGCGCCGGAGTCGTCGCAGAAGGCAAGGAGCAGTCCGCCTCTGGTGTTGGTGACGCCCGGGTCCAGGAACCAGACGGAGTATTGACCGTCCAAACAGCCGCCGGTTTTACAGCCGGAGTCCGCGGCGATGAGGGTATTGGCGATACAGGCGGTGGTGGTGTCGATGTAGAGGGAGCCGGAGCCGGGCAGGTCGCCGTGGTTCACGCTTCCGCTCCACACAGCCTTGTCGGAGGTGGCGGTCCAGTTTGATATGTCCGCGAAACCGTCCTCAAAGAAGGTCCGTCCGGCGGTGACGAGGATTATGTCGCACTTGTCGGAGGTGTTGCCGTAGTAGTCGTAGGCGGACACGCAGACGGAGACCTCGGAGGAGGCGGTGAGCCCGTCTATGGTGTATTCCGTGCCGGTGGTGGTGCCTATGAGCCGGTTGTTTTTGTAGATGTTGTAGCCCCGCACCATAATGTCGTCGGTGGAGGGGTTCCACCTGATTGTGCCGGTGGTCTCCGTGAAAGCGGATTGACGCAGATTTGTCGGGACGGAGGGCGGTTCCGTGTCCTCCCTATCGAGAACAACAATCGTCTTGCGACTTGAGGAGCCGAAGGCCGTTGAGCCCCGCTTCAGGCCGATGTTGAATGTGTAGGTACCCGGGGAGGAGGGAGCGGTGACGGTGCCGTAAAGCTTAACCGGTCTGCCCCGAAAGATGCCGCCGAACTCCGGTATCTCGTTGGAGTTGTCGTCGATGGGATCCGTGTCCACAATGACGTTGGCGTTGGAGGAAACCGCTTTCACCCCGGTGGAGGATCTCCAGGAGTTGTCCCCCAGATTCCGAACGGTGATCTCCACGTTGGCGGTTTGGCCGGGAAGCAGTGTCTCCGGCATGTTGTCGTCGATGATCTCGCCGTCGTACTCCGGCACGTTGTTGAAAGCGGAAGCGTATGCGGCGGTGGTTCGTATATACTCGCAGGGGTCACCGGAGCTCGACCACACGTCGCTTGACGTGGCGGCGCTGCCGGCGGGGATATAGGGTTCCTGAGGAATGGCGGGATAGATGCCGCTGCCCTCGTCGTACTCGTTCCAGCTCTCGATGTAGATTCTGTCGGTATCGGAGGAACTGACGGCGGCCCAGGCGTTTTTATAGGGAGTGCCGCCGTTTCGGGCCAGCATACTGCCCGGATTCCGCACGTTTTGGTCCCAATAACCGCCCTTCAGCTGCAACGACCGTATGTTGTTGTAACTTACCTGTCGGCTGTACGCCGTCACCTCGAACTGGGGCATCTTTTCGTCAAGGAAAGTAAAACCGGAGGAATAGGCGGTGCCCACCATGTAGATGCCGTTGTTGAATACGGGATGCGCCGCGCCGAACTCCTGTTTTAAGCGGTTTTCGACCTTGGCTCTGGTGAGTTTGCGATGGTTGGCAAGAGAAAGGTGCACGTGCCATGTGTCGAGAAGAACCCTGCCGTCGATTGTCTGGATATAGCTGTCCGCCAGAGCGTCGGGATTGGTGTCGAAATACTGGCGGTAGAAGTAGATGTAGGGCTCCATGAAGGTCTCGAAGCCGGCGTCGGTGTTCACGTCAACGGTCTTCCCCTCGCCCCACTGAATCAGCGGGTCAAGAAACGGCGCCACGGTGGGGGTTTTGTAGCCCTCCATGCGGAGTTGGTAAAGGGCCCGGAGCAGCTCGCCCCGGTGGTAGTCGTAGAAGTCGCCCACCCGGATAAGGTGCACCCACAGCGTGTCGATGTTGGCGGACATCATGTGCTTAATCTGGTTTTTCCAGAAAGGAACCTCGCCGGTCCACGAGGAACGACCGCCCACCGGAATCCAGGGACCGCTGAGCTGGCCGGCGTTTGAGGCGTACCAACTGAACACCGAAGTTGACACGATGTCGTCGCTCGATGAATACGCCCTGCCCGTTGCCGCTACGTCGGCGAAAACCGCCGCCGTCGACAGAATCAAGATTATGAAAGTAAGAGAGATTTTTTTCATCCGTTTCCCATGCCCTATTTTCTTCTTACGGCAATTACGATATCGCCGACTTCGCCCACATCCGCCAGCGAAGAGCTCAGCTCGTCTTTGCGCGTTGTTTGATATATTACGATACAGTCTTCTTTTATCGAAAAATCTTCGTCTTTCCGAACCTCAATGAGGGGATAGCCCGTGTAAAACTCCAGTTCCGGCCGCGGGGGAGAAAGCTTATACCCGTAAACCGACAAATCCCCGGGATTTACGCTCTTTACGACGGCCGCGACCTCCTTCATCGGCTCCCATTGTTTTTCGCTCATCCTCGGCAGCACAAAAAATATAATACCGAAAATCAACGCCGCGGCGAAAAGACAGGGCAGGGCAAAAGCCTTGTCGGTCCGGCGCCAGGAACCGCCTATGAGCAGAGCGCAGGCGGGAATCATGGGCACGATATACCCCGGGAGCTTGGAGGGTATCGCGGTAAAGACCGCGAATATCACCGCGGCCCAAAGGACGAGGAAAAGCTTGGCGGGAAGCGCCCGCAGATCCCGGAAGGAGGCGGGAATATACAGCGACCAGGGCAGCATACCCACGAGCAACACCGGAATATAGGACCAAATCGGATAGTTGTGGGCAAAATCCTTACCCAGGGCCCTGGCAACGTTCTGGTGGAGGAAAAACTCCCGGCCGAAATCGCCGCCGGTGCGGGCGTTCGCAAGCAAAAACCAAGGGAGAGCCGCCGCTACGGCAAGAAGCAAACTCAAAAGGTACGCCCTGTCCGGCTTTTCCCGTTTGACGGCCAAATATACTCCGATTGTGAGGAAAACGAGAACCGCCGCCGCGGGACCCTTTATCATAACGGCGCAGCCCAAGGCCGCGGAGGAAAGGATATAACAGGCTTTCCCGATTTTCCCCGTATGGGCGAGTATAAACCACAAAAGGCAGGCGGAAATCGCAAGCGTCAGGGGTCCGTCGGTGAGGCACATTCTCCCCAGAGCCGCAACCAGCGCGGACGTGGCGGTTATAAATCCGGCGAAGATGCCCCGGCGCCGGTCGAAAATCTTTGCTCCCGCCCAAGTCACGAGCCAAACAAGGAGACAGAAACACACAGCCGAAGGCAGCCGCAGAGCGAACTCGTTTACGCCGAAGACTTTCATTGACTGCGCCTGAAGCCAATAGCAAAGGGGCGGCTTGTCGTAAAAGGGCAGTCCCCCCAAACGGGGAATCGTATAATCTCCGGAAACGAGCATATTGAACGACGCGGAGCCGTACATACCCTCGTCCGTCCCCATAAGGGGCATTTTTCCGAGACGGGTAAGACACACCGCGATTGTCAGCAATATGAGGGTAATTAAACCCTTATTCCCCGGACGTTTCATGTTGTTTGAACACTTCTCCCACGGCGGCGCCCACTATACATCCGAAAACGCAGCCGAAAAGGACGTCCACCGGAAAGTGGGAACCGAGATATATTCGGGAAAGGCCGATGGCCGTCGCCAAAATCAAAAGATAGGGTCTCGTTTTGGGGTACACCGAGGAAACCGCCAAGGCGAAGGCGAAGCCGGAGGCGGTGTGGCCGGAGGGGAAACTGTTGGCGAGGAAATGCTCCCCGGCGGTGCGCACGTCCGTCATGGTGAGCAGGGGCCTGGGCCGCTCCCAAATATGTTTCAGCAGAGCGGTGACGATGCCCGCCCCGGCGATGGCGATGAGTCCCGCGTAACCCGCCCGGCGGAGCTTCACGTCCCCGCGGTAAAATCCCAGAGCGATAAGCACGAGCCCCGTCACGGAAAAGACAATACCGTAGCCGATGACGGAAAGAACGAACATGGTTCCGTCAAGGGAGTCCGCGGTGCAGCGGCCGTTTATGAAGCGAAATACCGCCTTGTCTATGTTTGTGATTGATGTCATTGTCGGAGATTGAGGGATTGGGGGAAAAGGGTTTCGAGACCCTTTACGAAGCGAATACCGGCGGAAACCGACCCCCGAGACCTATCGTTAAATTATATTTTCACCGATACTATTATACCCGTTTTTGCAATTCACGGCAATATGGAGTATAATATACAGGCACTTCGGGTGCGTGAAATGTATATTATTAAAAAACACGAGGATACAACAGATGAGCAAAGAAATCTCACCGCTCCAGAAGCTTCGCTACGAATACAAGCCCAAGCTTCCCAAAGCCCTCAGAGGCACCAATGTCTCCGTCTCCTTCGGAGCCGCCGGCACTCCCGACGGCGACGGCGAGAAGATTAAAGAACTCTTCCCCAACACCTTCGGCCAGAAACTGGTCACCATCACCGAAGGCGGCGACGCTGTCCCCAACAGCCCCATCAAAGTGGGCGTCGTTCTCTCCGGCGGCCAGGCCCCCGGCGGACACAACGTCATCGCCGGTCTCTATGACGCCCTCAAGAACGCCAACCCGGCCAACAAACTCTACGGCTTCCTGAAGGGCCCCGCGGGCATCATGAAGGGCAACTACGTTGAGCTGGACGACGAAATCATCGACTCCCACCGCAACACCGGCGGCTTCAGCATGATTATGAGCGGCAGAGACAAGATTACCACCGACGAGGATCTGTCAAACTGCAAGAAGAACTTCGACGCTCTGGACCTTGACGGCTGCGTCATCATCGGCGGCGACGACTCCAATACCAACGCCGCGGTTCTGGCGGAATACCTCCGGGCCGTGGGCTCCAAGACATGCATCATCGGCGTGCCCAAGACCATCGACGGCGACATGAAAAACGAGTACATCGAAACCAGCTTCGGCTTCGACACCGCCTGCAAGACCTACTCCGAGCTCATCGGCAACATCTGCCGGGACGCCACCTCCGCCGTTAAGTATTGGCACTTCGTGCGTCTTATGGGCAGAGCCGCCAGCCACGTCACCCTTGAGTGCGGCTTCCAAACCCATCCCAACATCACTCTCGTTTCCGAGGAAGTCAGCGCCAAGAACACCACTCTGGGCGAAATCGTTGACTACATCGTCGACGTCATCGTCAAGAGAGCCGAGCAGGGCAAGAACTACGGCGTTCTGCTGGTTCCCGAAGGTCTGCCGGAGTTCATTTCCGACATCAAGACCACCATCGACGAGATAAGCGCCATTCTTGGCGACAAGGAAAAGGAACTGGCGGCCATGAGCGAGACCGCGGAAAAGATAGCTTTCGTGTCCGGACTCCTCTCCGAGGGCGGCAAGAAGGTTTACGCCTCCCTGCCCGCTTCCGCCCAGCAGGTTCTGCTCACCAGAGACAGCCACGGCAACGTGCCCCTCTCTCAGGTTGAGACCGAGCGGCTCCTTATCGACCTCGTGGGCAACAAGATTAAGCAGCTGAAGGCCCAGGGCAAGACGAACGCCAAGTTCGCCGCCCAGAACCACTTCTTCGGCTACGAAGGCCGCTGCGCCATGCCCACAAACTTCGACGCGGACTACTGCTACAGCCTGGGCGCCGCCGCCGCGGTTCTGGTTCGGGCCGGACTTACCGGTTACACCGTGAACGTGCTGAACATGACCAAGGACAGCGACGAATGGGTTGCCGGCGGCGTGCCCGTCACCATGATGCTCTGCATCGAGACCCGCAAGGGCAAAGACACCCCGGTCATCAAGAAGGCTCTCGTTGACCTGGAGGGCAAGCCCTTCAAGTACTTCGCCGCCAACAGAGACGAGTGGGCCCTGAACGATTGCTACACCTTCCCCGGCGCGATTCAGTACTACGGTCCCTCCGAAGTCTGCGACATTACCTCCAAGACTCTGGCCTTGGAAAAGAACTGATTTTACCGGGGTCGGGGGTCGGAGAAGGCGCCGGACTTGCCGGCGGTTCCGCCAACCCCCACCCCATTCAAAAAAACTTTTTTTGAAAAACCGGGAACATCCGGTCCCGCGATTGCGTCAAAATATACGTAATCTGTCCGGAAACGGACAAAAAAATAATGAAGGAAGGACGGTTTAATGAGCGCGCAGGAAATAAGTCTTGCCAACGGTGTTTCCCTGCTGAAGCAGGGAGAAATCAATGACGCCGTTGACGTTCTGGAAAAGTTTACGAGAAACAACAGCGAAAATTCCGAAGCATTTGTGTATCTCGCCTCGGCCTACACGGCCCAAGAGAGACACAATCTGGCCATCGGAGCACTCAAACGAGCCAGCGAACTTAAACCCAAATCATCCAAAATCCGCTTCGCCTTGGGTCAGTCCTACGAAGCGGCGGGAGTCCCCAAAGAGGCTCTCAAAGAATACAAAAAAGCCTTGGAAATAGAACCGGACTACGGCCTGGCTAAGGGCGCGTACATGAGCCTTTACCGCAGACTGCCGGAAATTCTCTCCGGAGGCATCGAAATAACAGCGCATTAATTATTCGTAATTTACGGGCACCGCGCCGGCGGTGCCTTTTTATTGCGTATTGCATTTTTCGGCGGGATGTGCTAAAATTTTCACGTAAATCTTTTTCAGGAGGTATTATCCCATGAAAGCTTTTTTGAACGAATTTAAAGCCTTCGCCATGCGCGGAAACGTCATCGACCTCGCCGTCGGCGTTATCATCGGCGGAGCCTTCCAGGCCATCGTAAAGTCCCTGGTTGACGACATTCTCTCCCCTCTCATCGGCCTCATCGTGAAGCAGGACTTCAACGAACTCGCCGCCACGGTTTTCGATGTGAAGATTAAGTACGGCTCCTTCATCACCGCCACCATTAACTTCATCATCATGGCCTTCGTCATCTTCCTTCTGGTGAAGGGTCTCAACAAGCTCACCTCCATCGGCGCCAAACCCGCGGAAGAAGCTCCCACCACCAAGGAATGCCCCTTCTGCAAGTCCGAAGTCAACATCGCGGCCACCCGCTGCCCCAACTGCACTTCCGAACTTTCCGACTAATCAAACAACATTAAAGGCGCCCGGATGGGCGCCTTTGTTTTTGATACCGTTTCCTGTTTAAAACGCCCGGCGCTCGGCCGGGCGGTATTTTTGTTTCTATCCGCTTATGTATGTGCGGATTCTGTCGGCGCCGGTGATAAGCTCTCCGGCGGGGGTGATGAGCGTGGGTGCCTGGGTGATACCGGTGGCCCGCACTCTGTCGGGATTGTCCTCGGCGTACATCTCGTTGTAGGCGATGTCGTTTTCATTGAGATACCGCTTGATGACGTCGCAGTTGGGACAGGTGTGGGTGGTCACAAGGAGGGGAATGTCTCCCTCGGCGGTGACGGGCTTGGCGCCGTTCTGACCCAGAGTATCGAAGTTTATGGCGCAGCCGTCGGGTCCGCACTCGCCGTCGTGAACCATGGGTCCGGTGTGGGTGAGGACGCTGTTCTCCGGCTCGTAGGTCCGCCTGTCCTTAAACTCCTGAGCCTTGCCGTCGTTCCAGTTGCCCACGGCTCTGTAATAGCCGGTGATGCGGCTGTAAACTTCCGTCTTCTTGCCGCAGTAGGGGCACTCGGGCTCCTCGCCGGTGATGTAGCCGTGATCCGCGCAGATGGAGTAGGTGGGACTGATGGTGTAGTAAGGCAGTCTGTAATTCTCGGCAATCTTCCGAACCAGGTTCATGGCCGCCTGCCAGCCGGGGAGCTTCTCACCCAGGAAGCCGTGGAACACGGTGCCGGAGGTGTAGAGGGTCTGGAGCTCGTCCTGAACGTCAAGGGCGCTGAAGATGTCCTCGCTGTAGCCCACGGGCAGGTGGGAGGAGTTGGTGTAGTAAGGCGTGCCGTTCATGTTGGCGGTGATGATGTCCGGGTAGACTTTCTTGTCGTGCATGGCGAAGCGGTAGGTGGTGCTCTCCGCCGGGGTGGCCTCCAGGTTGTAGAGGTCGCCGTACTCCTCCTGATAGTCCGCCAGCCGCTCTCTCATGTGATTGAGGACGTCCTTGGTGAACTGCTGGGTCTCGGGATGAGTCATGTCCTTCCGGAGCCAGCGGGCGTTGAGACCCGCCTCGTTCATACCCACAAGGCCGATGGTGCTGAAGTGGTTTCTGAAGGTGCCCAGATAAACCTTGGTGTAGGGATAGAGACCGGCTTCAAGAAGGCCCGTGAGAACCTCACGCTTCACCTTGAGACTTCTGGCGGCGATGTCCATAAGCTTGTCCAGCTCTCTGTAGAACTCCGCTTCCGTGGCGGACTCGTAGGCGAGGCGGGGCATGTTCAGGGTGACAACACCGATGGAACCGGTGTTCTCGCCGGCGCCGAAGAAGCCGCCGGTTTTCTTCCGGAGTTCCCGGAGATCAAGGCGCAGGCGGCAGCACATGGAGCGGATGTCGCTGGGCTTCATGTCGGAGTTCACGTAGTTGCTGAAGTAGGGAATACCGTACTTGGCGGTCATCTCGAAGAGGAGCTTGTTGTTCTCCGTCTCGGACCAGTCGAAGTCGGGAGTCACGGAGTAGGTGGGAATGGGATACTGGAAACCTCTGCCGTTGGCGTCGCCCTCAATCATAACCTCGATGAAGGCCTTGTTGACGATGTCCATCTCCGCCTTGCAGTCGCCGTAGGTGAAGTCCATCTCCTTGCCGCCCACGATGGCCGGAAGATCCTTCAGGTCCTGAGGGACAGTCCAGTCAAGGGTAATGTTGGAGAAGGGAGCCTGGGTGCCCCATCTGCTGGGAGTGTTGACGCCGAATACGAAGCTCTGAATGGCCTGCTTAACCTCTTTGTAGGAAAGGTTGTCCGCCTTCACAAAGGGAGCCAAGTAGGTGTCAAAGCTGGAGAAAGCCTGAGCGCCGGCCCACTCGTTCTGGAGGATGCCAAGGAAGTTCACCATCTGGTTGCAGAGGGTGGAAAGGTGTCCCGCGGGCTTGGAGGAGATTCTGCCGGCGACGCCGGTGAGACCGGTCTGAATGAGCTGCTTCAGGTTCCAGCCGGCGCAGTAGGGAGACAGCATGGAAAGGTCGTGGAGGTGGAGCCGCACGTCTCTGTGGGCGTCGGCGATTTCCTTGTCGTAAACCTCGCTGAGCCAGTAGTTGGCGGTGATGGCGCCGGAGTTGCCCAGAATGAGACCGCCCAGGGAGTAGGAAACGGTGCTGTTCTCCTTGACACGCCAGTCGTTGATCTTCAGATAGTCGTCAACCACTTTCTGGTAGTCAAGCAGAGTGGACTCGGTGTTTCTTATGTTCTCTCTCTTTTTGCGGTAGAGAATGTAGGCCTTGGCCACGTCGAAGTAGCCCGCCTCGGAGAGAATCTTCTCAACACTGTCCTGAATGTCCTCAACGGTGACCTTCTCGTCCTTTACCTTGGTCTCCGCGTCGGAGACGGCCTTGACCGCCAGCCACTGGAGAACATCCGGATGAGATTCCTTGTTCAGAGAAAGGAAAGCCTTTCCTATGGCCACGACGATCTTGTTCAGATCGAAATCGGCGAGAGCGCCGTTGCGTTTAACGATTTTGTACATACCTGTCCTCGTTGTCGAAATGGATTGGGTGAGGGTTCGGGGCTTCGAAAAATCCCGTTTCCCCACAATCGAGTGCGTTTGGATTATCGTGTAAACATACTATGTATAGTGTGTTTTCACGATATATATTATATATGTACCGCAAACTTTTGTCAACCGGTCTCCACGCTTAAGTTAAAAATTTTTTCCGCGAATTTCGATTTTTTTTACGAACGGGGCCGAAATTTCGAGACATTTTTTGAGAAATTCGTCATCCGGCTCGGTGAGATTCTTGTCCGGAACCTCATCCCGGGAAACGAAAGGTTGGAGAAAATATTGTTCCGCCCCGCTAATCAGCTCCTCCCCGATTATCCGAAAGTCCTCTGTCTCGTGGATGGGCCGGACCACCGTGGTCCGAAACTCGTATTCTTTTCCGGAGTTCATTATGAGCCCCACGGACTTTTTGATAAGGTTCATATCCACCGACGGCAGTCCGGCGGTGGCGGCGTACTTGGCCGGGGAGTTTTTGATGTCCATGGCAATATAATCCACCGAATCCGCCGCCAGCCACTTCTCTATCTCTTCGGGCCGCAGGCCGTTGGTGTCGACTTTAACGAGGTAGCCCATATCCCGAATGTCCCGCAGCAGGGGCATAATGTCCCAAAGCGACGGTTCGCCGCCGGTGACGACAACGCCGTCCAGAAGTCCCCGGCGCTTTTCCAGGAAGGCGTAGACTTCCTTTATATCGGTTCGGGGACCGCCTCCGGCGGCAAGGTCGGAGTTGTGGCAGAAGGGACAGCGCATATCGCAGCCCGGCAAAAACAATATGGCGGCGGTTTTTCCGGGGTAATCCAGAAGTGTGAGTTTGGCCATGGCGGCAACGGGAATCATAACAAGTCTCCTTTCGATATATACATTATAACACACATATAAAAGCCGGAACCCGAAGGTCCCGGCTTTTCAAAGAAAGAAGAGAAAGGGATAAAGGTTACGGTAAAGCGAATCGCTCCGCTTCATCGTAACACTTTCATTACGTGTACCGTATAGGCAAAGTTCCCGAAAATCACAAAAAGTTTCGAAAAAAATCGGAATTTTTTTCCGCCCTATTTCCCGATGCAGAAATCGGAAAAAATCCGCTCCAGCAAATCCTCGCCGCAGGCGTCCCC
>JAGDDM010000048.1 GCA_017958015.1 Abditibacteriota bacterium
TAACGACCCCAAGGAGGGATGGATGCCCCTTTTCGGCGCCAACTCCCGGGGCGATTTCGTGGGTATGCCCACCTGTTGGCCCCACGACATGCGCAGCGACCCGACGCCGGGAGCCGAGAACATCATAATGCTGAACATCGACTTGCTGCTCCAAAAGAAAACCCTCGCGGAAGTTAAGGCAATCGCGGAGACGAGGCCTGTCCGTTCCGTGCCGGGCCTCACTTTCATGTCCGCCTTATCCGACGCGGACGGCAATGTGCTCCACATCGTGCCCGGTCAGGGCTGCCGCTACTTCGAAAAGCCGGCATACAAAATCATGACCAATTTCTCTCCCTTCAAAGGTACAACGGAGCAGCATCCGTGGATGGGAGCGGACAGGTATGCCAAGGCGGAGTCAATGATGAAAGAGGACTTCGACGTCCGTGACTGCTTCGCCGTTTTGGAAGCGGTGTCCCAAGAAGTCTGCCCCACAGTGGTTTCCATGGTCTTTGACGTGGGCGAAAAAACCGTCCGTTGGTGCGAAAACCGGCGGTGGGACGAAGTGAAAGAGGCGCGGTTGTGAAAATAAGAAAATGTACGGAAGCGGACATTGCCGCCGTCGGCGCGTTCTACGACAAAGTCGTGCTGTGGCTGGACGCTCACGTCAACTATCCCAAGTGGATTTACAAAGAGTACCCCTCGGAGATTTCCGTCCGGGACATGACAAGCCGGGGCGAGCAGTATATGTGTACGGAGGGCGACAAAATCATCGCCGCCTTCGTGCTCAACAAAGACCCTCAGGGCAACTACGACAGGGGCAATTGGAAACAAAGTCTGCCTCCGGGCTCCTACATGGTAACTCACGCTCTGGCGGTGGAACCGGAGCTTCATGGCAAAGGCATCGCCTCGGGAATCATCGCCTTCTGCGCGGAGAAGGCAAAGTCGGAGGGTTGCGAGGCTCTGCGGGCGGATATCGTCCCCACCAATTATCCCGCCCGCCGCTTCCATGAAAAGTACGGCTTCACCTACGCCGGGGACGCGGACTTGGAACGGGGCTTTGAGGAGATTCCCCTTTTCAGTCTCTATGAACTGGACTTACGCTCAAAAGACGAATAATCAACCGAAAACGAACAAAAAACTCCCGCCCCTTTTTCACGGAGCGGGAGTTTTGTTTTTGTTTGATTACTTGCGAATACGTCTCTTGAGGCCAATGAGGGAAACAAGTCCCATAATGCCGTAGGCGTAGGTGGAGGGCTCCGGAAGATCGAGATATCTGAACTGCGAGTTCTCGTGATTTCTGTCGAGATACAAATAAACCAGACCTGACGGGCTCGAATGAGAGATTTGCGTGCTGTCAACATTAAAAGGATCGGAAATATAATCCAATTCTTCACGGGTCTTGTAATTGTAATAATACATTTGGTATACATCATCCGGAGTAATGGTGTAAACTCCGGAACCGGACCAAGGCACATAGTACATCACCGATGTTGTGATACCGGTTCCCTGGGGGTCGTGAGAACCTACCTGAACCGCCAAATAAATATTATCGGTGTTGTCGAGACTGTCACCCCAGTGTATCATGTCGAAATTCTTAAACGCCAAATACATGTTATCCCTGTTCGGATCAAAGAGCCAATTTTGTACGTTTTCTCCGCTAAACATATAACCCATGTCACCCGGCGTATCATCGTGAATCTTACTGAAAACAAGATCAAAACCGCTGCCCGGAATATTCTGAATCGGAGCAGTGAACAGATTGTCTTTCCAAGTGATGGACACATTGTCATCGGCGGGACTGTTGGCGAAAGCCGCCGCGGAAATCGCGATAAGAAGCGCGAGTCCGAAAATAATTTTTTTCATAATATTACTTTACCTTTCTCGTACGGACAAATTTTAAATATAACCGCACCTTATAATACCATTATAATATACACCGTTCCGGCTGTCAAGCTGTCAAGCACAAAAAAAATCCCGCTTTTTTCAAAGCGGGATTTCCTGTTTTTTCGAATTATTTGCGGACGCGTCTTCTGAGACCGATGAGGGAAGCGAGACCCATAACACCGTAGGCATAGGTGGAGGGTTCCGGAAGATCGAAGAATCCGATTCTCACGGGGTCGCCCTCGCCGCTGACTTTGATGACGGCGCCGCCGTCGTCCACGAGATTCAATTCAATTCTGTTTACGGCAAGGGATCTTTCGTCGCCGAAATACATCTCACGGTTGTTCACGTACGTGGAAAAGATAGTGCCGGCATCCAAGTGGTAAACGCCGTCGCCGGTCCAAAGATTATCGGGCGTGGACTTGTGAAACACCATAAGAGTATCGTTGGTTTCCGGGTCGACACCGGTAATCTTAAATTCGAAATACTTATCGTTCCATGCCGGGTCGTCCGGA
>JAGDDM010000049.1 GCA_017958015.1 Abditibacteriota bacterium
CGCCGCTATGAATCCGAGAATGTTGGCGGCGAAGGAGCCCAAAAACGCCGGAATCTTGCCGTCCATGGCAAAGCCGGAAGCGAACTCCCAAATGAGATAATATACCAAAATAAGAAGTACACTTATGCCGAAGCCCACGGAGGAGGAACTGCGGTTGCGTTTGCTGCCGAGAGGCACCGCCAGCAGGGCGAAGATGAAACTCGCCATGGGCAGAGCCAGTTTGTTGAGCCTTGACACCGCCAGAACCCGCATTTCCTGCTCGTATCTGTCCTCAAAGGGCTTCAGGGACTTCATGGCGTTGCCCAGCTCCGTGAAGCTCCGCTCCCGGGGCTTGTTTTTGCTCATCTGATAGGCGCGCATGACCTCCGGGGTCATCTCTATCTGAGTCGACAGATCCGCGGCGCTCCGGGTCTTGCCGAAGCGGATGGCCTGGGGCGCGTCGTCGCCCACTTTCTGGATGAAACCCTCGGAGAGAACGAAGGTGAACTTTTCTTTTTCCTGCTCCACCGGGTCCGCGGACTTGCCGATGAGACCCTTCCAGGCGGCTTCCTTGGCGTGGATAACCGTCTCCGGAATGTTCTCCTCGGTGCCGTCGGCGTACTCCTTTTTGGCGTAGCGGACGATGGTGATGTCCTTCAGGATTCCCTTTTCCGCGTCGGCGATGCCGCCGTTCACGTAGATGTGGGAGTTGGTGGATTTCTCGAAATACGAGAAGGGCTCGCTGCCCTTGGCTTTCTTCTGTGTGTATTGGGCCTGAATGGTTTTGAACTGCTCGAAGGCCCGGGAGGACACGTATTCGCTCAGGAAGAAGGATACGATTGTCACGATTATGCCGAACACCGCGAAGGGGGCGGCGATGCGGCTGAGGGATACGCCCCCGGCGAAGAGGGCGGTTATTTCACTGTCGCCGGAGAGGCGGCTCATGCCCAGGAGCACGGCAAGCAATGTGGACATGGGCAGAATGTAGCCGAATATGGAGGGCAGTACAAATATGATTGCCTTCAGGGCGGTAAAGAGGGACATTCCCTCGCCCATCCATTTTATGAGATCTTCCAGATAGCTGCCCACGAAGAACACGGTGGCGAAAGCCGCCAAACCGAAGAAGAAGGGGCCCATGAGATCGAGAAGAAGAAGTTTATTGAGTTTCATCGTTACATCGTAAAGTTTTCGCCCAGGTAGAACTCCCGCGCGATGGGGTCGTTTATGATTTGATCCGGCGTGCCGGCGGTTTTAATCTGTCCGTTTGACATGATGTAGGCGCGGTCCGTGATCGAGAGGGTGTCCCGCACGTTGTGGTCGGTAATGAGAATGCCGATGCCCTTGCCCCGCAGGTGTTCCACCGTCTCCTGAATGTCGCCGATGGAGATGGGGTCCACGCCGGTGAAGGGCTCGTCAAGGAGTATAAACTTGGGGTTTGTGGCCAGGGCTCTGGCGATTTCCACCCGTCTGCGTTCGCCGCCGGAGAGGACCATACCCTTGCTTTTGCGAACCTTCGTAAGGCCGAACTCCTCAATGAGGGAGTCGCATTTTTCGCTCCGTTCCCCGGAGGTCATGTCGAGGCGCTCCAGGATGAGCTGAATGTTCTCCTCCACCGTGAGCTTGCGGAAAACCGAGGCTTCCTGGGCCAGGTATCCGATGCCCAGCCGGGCCCGCTTGTACATCTGCAGAGATGTCACGTCCTCGCCGTCAAGAGTGACGGTGCCCGCTTCCGGGCGCACAAGACCCACGGTCATGTAGAAAGCGGTTGTTTTGCCCGCGCCGTTGGGACCCAGAAGCCCCACGGTCTCGCCGGTCTCGATGTCGAAGCTGACGTTGTCCACCACTCGGCGGCCCTTGTATTCTTTTGTGAGTTTGTCGGCCTTGAGTTTCATTTATTCTTCGGATTCTTCGACCTTGATAATGGGGTGGGCTTCGATTCTGCTGACGCCTTCCTTGGCCTCGACTCTGAACTTGAAGTCGTCGGGACCGATGTTGGGTTTCATGTTGATTTTCGCGGTGTCGCCGGTGAGGATTGTGGGTTCGGTGAACACCGCCGGGTTGGTGTGGACAATCTTCACGTTGCCCTCAAGGGTCATGATGTTGTCCGCGCCGGTGTAGGTGGCTTTGTCCGCGGTGGCCACGGTGGTGATGGGCGTGCCCTCCGCGTCGGTGACTTTGTATGTGATGGTGATGCCGCCCGAGAACTCGGCGCTCTTGATGGTGCCCATTATGCCGGTTTTGGAGCCGTTTTTGGAGCTGTAGAAGCCGATGGAGACATTGGCGGCCTTGGCGGTCAGAGCGGTGCCCTTGGCCTTGTCGGAGGCGTCTATAACCGCGTTGCCCTTGGCGCTTACTTTGTAGTTGCCGTACTCCAGAGCCGGGGCGCTGAAAGAAATCCTGCCGTCGCTCGATTTGTACGTGGCGGCGAAGGCGGAGGAAGATATCGCCAGAGCGGCGAGAATGAGAATAAGTGCTTTTTTCATGTGGGTTCCTTTACTTTTTGACGCTGTCTTTAAGCGTGTATGTGTTCAACTTGGTGTCGCCCTCAAAGGCGGGGGCCTCGATGGTGCCCATTTCGGAGGTGATGGAGACGCCGCCGGAGCCGATGATTCGGTTCTCTTTGGAGTACCACTTTATCCAGGGGGCCCGAACGGAGGTGACTTTGCCGGTGGACTTCAGAGTCACGTTGCCGGAGGCGGTGACCGTCTTTGCCACCGCGTCAACGAAGGCCTCGTCGGCGGATATGGTGGCGCCGCTGCCGTCCTGGTGCATGGTGCCCTTGAAGCCCTTGACGGTCATGCTCTTGTTCGACTCGCTGGCAATCATTTCCCGGGCGGTGGCGGTCATTTTCGTTCTGCCCTTGTCCGTCCAGTTAATCTTTATGTCTTTTTGTGTAAGGCTCACGCCGGGGCGGGGCATCTCCGGCTCCGTGGGCTTTTGCTTCGCAACTTCCGGTTCCGGCTCCTTCTCGGGAACCTTGTCCTCGATTGTGGTCTTTCCCTCCCGGGGATTCAGCACGTCCTCAACGGGCCGGGTTTCCGGCGGAGTCGTGTTTTCCGCCTTTTTCTCCGCCTTTTTGCCGCAGCCGAAAATAACGAGGGCGGCGGCGAGAATAAGGGATATTGTTCTGATTGATTTCATGTGTATATTCTCCGCAAAATTCCTAAGATACATTATACCGGATTTTTCCCGTTTGGGCAAAGTAAATTTGATAAAATGCCGTGAGAGTGGTAAACTTATATATCCAAGGTTTCGGGTTATGGGGTTATCCCGATAACCGTTAACCCGAAAAACCGATATAATAAGACCGGAGTATTCAATGACAGACATCAAACATCTTGAGGAACTCCTGAACGATTTCGACCCGCAGGTTCGCTACGACGCCCTGACGGAGATTGCCGAGGGCATCGAAAACGGCGAGATCATCGTTCCGGAGCCGAAGGCGGAGAACAATCTCCACTACCACACTTTCTTTTCCTATAACGCTTACGCTTGGTCGCCCTGCCGCATTGCCTGGGAAGCCAAGAAATACGGCCTTTTCGCCGCGGGCATAGTGGATTTCGACGTAATCGACGGCATGGACGAGTTTTTGGCCGCCGGTGAGATGTTGGGTCTGCCCGCCGTGGTGTCCATGGAGACCCGTGTCTACGTCAAGGACTACGCGGAGCACGAGATAAGCTCTCCCAAGGAGCCCGGCGTTGCCTACTTCATGTGCGGCGGCTGTTACAAATATCCCGAGGAGGGCTCCGAAGCGGAGGAAACCCTTAACTTCCTGCGGGAATCCCAGAAGCACCGCAACGTGGAGATGGTTGAGAAGATAAACGGGTATCTTGGCACCGTGAAGCTGGACTACGAGGCGGACGTTATGCCCCTCACTCCCTCCGGCAACGCCACGGAGCGCCACCTTTTGGAGGCCTACGACAACAAAGCCAAAGAAGTCTATCCGGACGAGGGTAAGCGGGCCGCTTTTTGGGCGAAGGCCCTCGGTATAACCGACGATGAGGCCAAGAGTCTTATTGCCGACGACCCCAAGCTCCGGGACAAGATTCGCTCCAAACTGATGAAGTTCGGCGGAGTGGGCTACACCAAACCCACGCCGGACACCTTCCCTTCCCTTGAACGGGTGGTGAAGATGGTTTACGATATGGGCGGCATACCCACCACCGCCTATCTGGACGGCGCCTCCTCCGGCGAGGCGGACATACACAAACTGCTTTCCTACCTGAAGAGCAAGGGCACCCTGGCCCTCAACATCATTCCCGACCGCAATTACAATTTCTCCGACCCGGAGAAGAGGGCGGCGAGAGCGGCGCACCTTGACAAGACCGTCAAGGCGGCCAGAGAACTGGATATGCCCATCATCATCGGCACCGAGATGAACAAGCTGGGTCTGCCCTTTGTGGACAACTTTAACGCTCCGGAGCTTAAGCCCTACATCGAGGACTTCAACAACGGCGCCTACATCTTCCGGGCCCACACGGTTCTGGCGGAGGCGGCGGATATGGGTTACACCTCGAAGTGGGCGGAAGAGTACTTCGGCGGCGACACCAAACGGAAAAACGATTTTTACCTCTCCGTGGGGAAAAATCTTTGTAAATAGAGGAGTATTATGAGTACCGATTTCAAGAAAAAATATTTCAGCAGAACAGAGAGCGGCTTCCCGGCGGAAGTGGAGATTCTGGGCAAGAAGTACGTGAAGGTGGAAGACCTGCGCTACGGCACCAATCCCCATCAGGGAGCCAGTTTCTACAAGCCCGAGGACGGCGAGGACATGTGCTTCGCCGCCATGGAGATACTGAAAACCGGCAAGTCCGGCCTTTCCGAGACCAATTACAGCGACCTTAACCACGGCGCCAATATCGTCAAATATTTCGACGTGCCCGCCTGCGCCGTTATGAAGCACCTGAACCCCTCCGGCGCCGCCATCAAGGTTGGCGACATGGACCTCAAGACCGTGTACATGAGAGCCAGAGACGCGGATCCGGTGGCCGCTTTCGGCTGCACCGCCGTGTTCAACACCAAAGTTGACGCCGCCACCGCCGACGAGATTATGAACAGCTTCGTGGAAGTTGTGGCCGCCCCGGACTTCGACGACGAGGCCCTCGCTACCTTCAACAACTACGAACTCTACAAGAAGAACAAGGACATCCGGGTCATCAAGCTTCCCAACATCGACAAGCTCCCCAAGTGGGTGGGCGAGAACGCCATGCCCACCATAAAGACCCTCATGGACGGCTCCGTGGTTGTGGCCGAGCCCCTGCTCACCGCAGTTAAGGACGGCAGCGCCCTCGTTCCCGCGGTGAACGAGACAAAGACCCACGGACACGTGGAGATCGCCACTCTTCCCACGGAGCAGCAGGTCATCGACCTTCTCTTCGCTTGGTACGTGAACCTCAGCACCCGCTCCAACGGCATCGTCATCGCCAAGGACGGTGTCACCATCGCCGTAGGCACCGGCCAGCAGGACAGAGTCACCGCCGTGAAGCAGTCCATCATCAAAGCCAAGGAACGGTTTAAGGTGGAGGGCGTCACCATGGAGGGCGCGGTTCTCAGCTCCGACGCTTTCTTCCCCTTCAGGGACAGCGTTGAGGCCGCCGCGGAAGCGGGTATTAAGGCCATTGTTCAGCCCGGCGGATCCCTCCGGGATTGGGACTCCATCGAAGCCTGCAACGAGCACGGCATCGCCATGGTATTCACCGGCGAGAGATGCTTCTCCCACCATTAATCGATTGCGCGCACGCCGCTTCGGCGGCGTGTTGTTTTATTAACCCATGAAAACATTCTACTTCACCGCCACCGGCAACAGCCTCGCCGCCGCCAAGCGCATAGGCGGAGAGCTTATTTCGATTGCCAAAGCCGACGAAAAGGTGTACCGGGACGACGCCATCGGCATCGTCTTTCCCACATACGGATTTTCCGTGCCCAAAGTCGTCCGACGTTTTCTGGCGGAAACGACCCTTGAGGCGGATTATCTCTTTGCCGTGGCCACTTACGGCAGCACAGGCGGCGCGGTAACCCGGGATGTTCGCCGGCTCCTCGATTTCGACTACGTGAATTCGATTCTCACCGTGGACAACTTCCTGCCCATATTCGACACCGCCAAGCAGAAGGCGAAACTGCCTTCGAAGAATACGGCGGAACGGATTGAGCGGGTCGCGGAGGATATCCGAAACCGCAAGCGGTTTGTTCCCGAATGCGGAATCGGCGGAAAGTTTCTTACCGCGGTTTGCTCGAAAATAAACATTGAGATGCCGGACTTTCCGAGGAAGTTTTTCCGCGTTGAGGGCTGCGTCCGCTGCGGAATATGCGCGAAGGTGTGCCCGGTGGGGAATATCGAAGTGAAGGACGCTCCGGTCTTTTCCGCGAACTGCGCCTGCTGCCTGGCCTGCGCCCACGCCTGTCCCGAAAAGGCGATACACGTGAAGGGCGAGAGAAGCGCGGAGCGGTGGAGAAATCCGGAAGTGTCTCTTGAGGAAATTATCCGGGCGAACAATCAAAAAGAGAGGATTTGAAAATGAGTTTCGGAAAAGCCTTGCTTCTTATACTTATCGGCGCGGTGCTTCTCGCCGCCGCCGTCTTTACGGGAATATTTCTCACTCTCCACAGGGCGGCGGACAAAGCGTCCCTTATCGCAAAGGAGAACGACAATCTGAACCGTATTTACGTGTCCGTGTCCTCGGAGTATGTGGACAAACTCTTCGGCGTGCCCGTGGCGAAGACAACCGAGGCGGAGGGGGAGTTTACGGACCGGTTTTACGCGCTGCGGGACGCGGTTTTGAGAACCGTCTCCGACAGCGACGGCAAGGTGCTGGCCTACTTCATCACCTCGAAGTCCGCCACGAGGCTCATCCCGATTAAGCGGTTCTACGACGACAAAATAAGACCGGAGCTGGGCGTTACCGCCTACGGGAACGTGTCCAAGGTGTTTGAGAATCCGGAAGTCGCTTCCGAGTACACCATGGACACAATGGACGTGTACTACTCCGAGACCGAGGGCACCGGCAGATACGGAATGTACAACTCCTACGTCTTCGGCAACGTGTACTACGGTTTCGGCGGCGACTCCGCCGTTAAGCTGGCCGAGGCGGAGAGCCTCAAAAAGGACCCGGACAAGGTGAGGAAGTCTGTCAAACCGGACACGTACGGAGTTATCGCCGCCGGGTACGAGGATAAGATAGGTATTATACCGTTGTGCGATGATTGGTACGATATTTGTTATCTGCTCAAAAAGTGAAAAATCAATCCCCTTTCCCGACACGGAAAAGGGGAGTTTTTGTGGGTTAAGGTCAGTCTATGAAGCAGAATGTTTCCAAATCCACTCTGCGTACTGTTCCGCAATGGTGGCAACGAAGCATTTTACCGAAGGGCTCTTCTTTCTCTTCGGGAGGCTCATCGGAAAGC
>JAGDDM010000050.1 GCA_017958015.1 Abditibacteriota bacterium
CACTCTTTCATTTTCCTTGCCTCCGCGTCGGTGATAATAACCCCCGGCTCGTCGAGGGTCTCCAAAACGTCCATAACGCTCGCTATGGCGTCCGTCTCCGAGTCGCTGTAATCGTACAAATCGAAAAACCACAAAACATTCACCCAATCCGTAAGCCGGGCGACGTCGATTTCACCGCTCATAAATTTGTCTATGGCGGCGGCGACGTGCTCCGCCGTCACCACCATGGGTGCCCCGCCCCGGGGGGTCAGATTCCGCCCGTACTCGGCCACAAGGTCATCCCTGTCGGCGGAAAAGTTCAAAAAACGTTCAAGCAGACTCATTCGACTTCCTCAAGTTCATCGAAGGTGTAAGTCACCACGTCGACGGGGTAGTCCGTGTCGTCCCATACCTCCACCTCACAGGCAAGGCCGTTACTGTAGAGACTGACCACAACACCGACTGTACCCGCCGGGAAGCCCTCTTTTGCGACGAGTGTTTTTACTTTTGTGTATTCCTCAATCATTTCGCTCACCTCATTTCAATTATACACGCCCCGTCCTCGGTTATCAAGCGCCGCTCTTGCATTTTTTCCCGCTATGGAATAAAATAGTTGTGGGGAAAGACAATGAACCACAGAGGAAAAGTCTTCAAAATACTTTTATACGTCCTTGCGGCGGCGGCCGCCGTGATTCTGCTGTTTCTCTTATGCAAAGAGGTGCGGGAGATGTCCAACGGCTCCGAGGCCATGCCCATGGGCAATCTCCGGGGCTACCGGTTCGGGGAGAAGTCCCTGAACGAGAACTTCTCCGGCGACGGCCGCTACGAGATTCCCGCGGGGAAGATCGACCGTGTGTACATCGAGTGGCACTCCGGCGGCGTTGAGGTTATGCCCTGCAACGGCAACTCCGTCATTCTCCTGGAGAAGGGCGCGAAACCCATCACCAAGGAAAACCGGCTCCGCTACGGCGCCGACGATGCCAATATCGCCGTGAAATACTCCTCCGACGACGTGACGGTGACGGAGGAAAAAAGCCTCACGGTGAAGATTCCGGAGACTATGAAAAGCCGCCTTGAGGTGCTGGCGGCGGAGACCACCTCCGCGCCCGTTGTCATCACCGGCATGAACCCCCGAAAGCTGGGGGTGAAAACCGTGTCCGCCGACGTGAGCGTCAAGGAATGCTCACTGAAGTCCATGGACCTTAAGACTCTCTCCGGCAACATCACCTGCGAAAAGTGCAAGATCTCCGACGGCAAAGCGGAGACCGGCGCCGGAAAGGTGAACGTCCACGGCAAAATAGGCGACGTCTACGTCAAGACCGTGGCCGGTGAGATAAACATAATTTCCGACAAGATGCCCGACGGCTTCCGGGTGGAGACCGTGTCGGGAGACACCAACCTGTATTTGGGCGAAGTCAAGTCCTTCGCCGTCACCTACAACACGGGCCACGGGGACTTCTACTCCGACTTCAAAGTTCAGCGGGAAGAGAAATCCAACATTTACACATACCGCAACGGCCACGGCTCCGACGAACACACCGTGTCATCCTCCAGCGGCAACTTCCGAATCCTCAAAAAGCAAGCGAAAAAATGAAACCCTCCATCATCCTCGACACCGACACATACAACGAAATCGACGACCAGTTCGCCGTGTGCTACATAAACCTGGCCAAGGACAAAGTGAACCTGCGGGGCTTCACCGCCGTGCCTTTCTTCGTCCACAGCTTCGGCACCGGCACCGGCAGATCCACCGACCCGGACAACGGCATGGAAAAGAGCTACGACGAGATAGTGAAGCTCCGAAAACTCATGAGGGACGAGTCCGTGCCGGTTTACAAAGGCTCCCGGTCATTCATGGCGGACCCCGAAACCCCCGTGAAGTCCGAGGCGGCGGAGTTCATCATCGAGGAATCGAAAAAGGTTCCCGGCCTCACGGTGATAGGTATCGGCGCCGCCACCAACATCGCTTCCGCGTTGCTCCTTGACGACACTCTGGCCGACAGAATAAAGGTCATATGGCTCGGGTCCAACGAGTACGACTGCGACGACTTCAAAGAATTTAACCTCCTGCAGGACATAAACGCCGTTCGGGCTCTCTACGATTCCCGGGTGCCGCTCACTCAGGTTCCCTGCCTTTCCGTCGCCTCAAAACTGAAGATTTCCGTGCCCCGGCTCCGGGCCTATCTCGCAAACTGCGGACCCCTGGGGGATTACCTCGCCGAAATTTTCGAGGACTACGTCGCCCGCTACGACTACGCGGAAAACAAGGTCATCTGGGACATCGCCGCGGTGGCAACCGTCATCAATCCCGAAGCCGTAAAGACGGCAACGGCGCCCAGATACGCGGTGAAAGAGGACGGCGACTGGGACAGAGACAAAATCCTCGGGGACATGACCGTTGTCACCGACCTTGACAGGGAAACCGTGTTCGAGGACGTCTTCTCCCGCATCCGCCGAAACGCCGATGGTTAAACCGGAACTTCTGGCCCCGGCGGGGAACAAAGAAAGACTTAAATGGGCGGCGGCCTACGGAGCGGACGCCGTCTATTTCGGTGTCACAAAGTTTTCCCTCCGAGCCCGGGCCGGCAACTTCACCTTGGAGGAAGCCGCCGAGGGCATAAGTTATCTCCACCACAGGGGCAAACGGGGCTACGTCACGCTTAACGTCACCCCCTACTCCGACGAGTACACCGAACTCATCACCACCGCCGGTGAGCTGGAGGACATGGGCGCGGACGCTTTCATTGTGGCGGACATGGGAGTCATCACCGCTCTGCGGAAAGTGGGCATAAAGGTCCCCCTCCACATCAGCACCCAGACAAACACAATGAGCGCCCAAACAGTGCTGGCCTATCACGAATTGGGAGCCAAGCGGGTAAATCTGGCCCGGGAACTCACCTTCGAGCAGGTTACGGACATTCAAAACCGGCTTAAAGGCTCCGGGGCGGAGACGGAGGTTTTCGCCCACGGCGCCCTCTGTTTCTCCCACTCCGGACGCTGCGCCATAAGCGACTATCTGGCAAGCCGCAGCGCCAATCGGGGCGAGTGCGCCCACCCCTGCCGGTGGAAATACGCTCTGGTGGAGGAAAAGCGGCCCGGTGAATATATTCCCGTGGAAGAGGACGGCCGGGGGCTCTACATGTTCAACACAAGAGATTTGGCCATCTACCGCTACGTGCCCCGTCTGGCGGAAGCCGGCGTCAACTCCTTCAAAATTGAGGGCCGCATGAAAACGGAGCACTACATCGCCGCCGTCACCCGCATATACCGGGGCATATTGGACGGCAACCCCATGCCGGAGGAGGATATCAAGGCGGAGCTGTTGAAGATTCGCAACCACGGCTACACCGAGGGCTTTATGGGCGGCATGCCCAACGACTACTGCGCGGAAAAGGACTCCGTAAACGGCACCTATATGCTCCTGGCCACCGTCACCGACGAGACAAAAGGCGGCAGGCGGGTCATAAGAGTCAAAAACAGTTTTACCCCCGGCACGGAAGCGGAGCTTCTTACCCCCGAGGGAATAAAGCCGGTCACGATTCCCCCGGTGTACGACGCCGAAACCGGCGAGCCTCTCGCGAGAGCGAACAATCAGGACAGCTGCGTCACTGACGACGTTCTGCCGCCTTTCAGTATAATAAGAAAACCCATATGAAATTCGATCTTCTTAAAACCGAAAAACACACCGCCGCCCGCCGAGGCGTGCTGCACTTAAATCACGGCACGGTGCAGACCCCGGTGTTCATGCCCGTGGGTACCCAGGGCACGGTGAAATCCATGTCCCAGCAGGAAATGGCGGACATGGGCTTCGAGATTATTCTCGGGAACACCTACCACCTGTATCTGCGGCCCGGCCACGACCTTGTTCGCAAGGCGGGCCACCTCCACGGCTTCATCGGCTGGGACGGAAACATCCTCACCGACAGCGGCGGCTTTCAGGTGTTCAGCCTCGAGCACATCCGCAAAATAGGCGAGGACGGGGTCATGTTCCGCTCCTACGTGGACGGCTCCTACCACGAGTTCACCCCGGAGAAGGTGATGGAGATTCAGTCCGCGTTGGGCTCGGATATCATCATGGCCTTCGACGAGTGCGCGCCCTATCCCTGCACCCACGACTACGCGGAGGCGGCAATGGAGCGCACCCACTGCTGGGCCAAACGTTCCCTGGACGCCCACGACCCCAGCCAGGCCTTCTTCGGCATCGTCCAAGGCTCCACCTACGAGGATTTGCGCAAAACCAGCGCGGAGTACATCTCCTCACTGAACCCGGACGGCATCGCCATCGGCGGCGTCTCCGTGGGCGAGGGGCAGGATTTGATGATGAAGGCCATAGAGTGGAGCATGCCTTACATTCCGGAGGACAAACCCAGATATTTGATGGGCGTGGGCACACCGAGCGACATAATCGAGTCCGTCATTCGGGGCGTGGACATGTTCGACTGCGTTCTGCCCACACGGTTGGGCCGCAACGGCTCTCTCTACACCTCCCGCGGGCGGATAAACATCAAGAACGCCAAGTACATCGATGATTTCTCACCCATCGACCCGGAGTGCGACTGCCTCTGCTGCCGGAACTACACCGCCGCCTATCTGCGGCACCTTGTGAAGTGCGACGAGATTCTGGCCTCCCGCCTCGCCAGCTACCACAACCTGTATTTCTACAAAAAACTGATGGAGAACATCCGCAAAGCCATTGAGGAGGACAGGCTCCTCGAGTTCCGGGATGAGTTCTACGCCAAGTTCTCCCCCGAGGACGACTCCGACCCCACCCGCAATGAGGCGGAAACAAAAAAACGCCCGGGATTCAAGGGCAATCAAGAGTAAAGGAAAAAGAAAAATGTCCGAAACAATAACACTCGCCGACGTAAAGAAAAACCCCGCCGTAGCGGGTCTCGTTAAAGGCGCCAACGAGCAGCTGAAAGCCATGGGCTACACGGAACACGGCACCCGCCACGCGGGCATCGTGGCCGCCATGGCAAAGGAAATCATTCTGAAAATAACAAACGACGAACGGGAAGCGGAGCTGGCGGCCATCGCCGGCTACATCCACGACATAGGCAACGCCGTGAACCGCCGGGGCCACGGGGAAATCTCCGGAGCCATGGCGTTCCGGATTCTTGCCGACATGGGCATGGATATCGCCGAGGTGGCGCGAATAATCGGCGCCGTGGGAAACCATGAGGAGCAGATAGGCACTCCCATCTCCGGCATCGCCGCCGCCATCATCATCGCCGACAAAGCGGACGTCCACAACTCCCGGGTCCAGAACCGCAACCCCATGACATTCGACATCCACGACAGAGTGAACTACGCAGTCACCGACACGGATTTCGCCGTCATCCCCGAGGAAAAGGAAATAAGACTCTCCATCAAAACCGACGAACGGCTGGCGGGCATTATGGAATATTTCGAGATATTCCTTGACCGCATGCTCATCGCACGCCGCGCCGCGGACTACTTCGGGTATAAGTTCAAACTCCGAATCAACGGAATGAAGATGTAAATCAGGGCTCAGGTGTCAGGGGCCTGGGGTCAGGGAATGTGTCGGCAAAGCCGACGGATTCTACCAACCCACATTGCGGTGTCGGTTTTATAATCCGTTGCCGTAGGCAACACCGTCCCCGATTCCTAATTCCCGATTCCCGATTCCTAATATAAATAAAAAGCAAAACGAGCCCTCCTCGGAGGGCTCGTTTTGTTTACAGTTCTTTGAAGAAAGCGGCTATATTCTCGAAGATATAATCGTAACAGCCGTTCACGGCCTCGTCTATCTCCTCCAGCTTCTTCACCGGCTTGGGGTACTGGGTGTCCACCTCGATGTAGATGGAGGAAAGATCCCCGAAGAAGGGCTCTATCTTCACCTGCCGCACCGCCTCCTCGTGGAGCACCACCCGCAGGCCGGCGCCCTTGAAGCCGCCGCCCAGAACGGAAAATTTGTTGCCGAGGGCGCCGAAAACTTCCCGAAGAAGAATGTTCCCCGCCTCGCCTTTTCCGGTGGGAATGGCGGCGATAATCTTCACGCCGGTGGCGGCGAACTCGCTTATATTAAGAGACCGGGAAGCCATGTCGAAAAGATCCATGGCCTTTTCCTTGGCGGCGTGGAAAACCTCCACGGGCTCGTTCACCTGAAGCCGGTTGTTCTGCACGAAGAAGTCGTTCACGTTGCCGTTGGCCATTCGTATTCCGTCCGGCAGATGCTTCAAATCCGAATAGGGGTATTTACGGGTAATATCCGCGTAGATTCGATTGAGAAGCGCGTGGTCTATGCGCATGGGGCGGTAGAGAGCCCCCACGGTAAGTCTTTTGCACTCAAGCATTTCGGTATTCATATAAAGATTCCTCCGAAGGTATTATCAATATTGTCTTTCCCCGTTTCCCGTAAGGTGTCCGAGGATAAAAAATCCCAAGGTGAACACGGCTCCGATAAACACAAACACGGCCTTCAGTCCCGCTCCCGCGGCGATAACTCCCGAAAGAGCGGTCATCACAAGGGTACCGAAGGTTGAGGAGGCGTGCTGTATGCCGTAAGCCCGGCCCTGAAACGTATCCTCCACCCGCAAGCATATGAGAGCCGAAGTGGCGGGTTGGGCGGCGGCGCAGAACACACCGGCGACAAAGAAGAAAAGGGAAAAGGACCATAAATTGCCCGCCGCGGGCGTCGCCAGAATCGCGGTGAATATACCGGTACCCAAAAGAGACGCGAATATAACTTTGTAATAGCCGATATTTTCTCCCAGAGCCGTCCACCGCCGAGCCGTCAGAAAAACGGCTATGGCGGGCAGGGCGAATATGATGCCGATGAGCCAGCCGGGAGCGTTGTTGCCGATTCCCTTCAGGTAAAGGGTTATAACCGGAATCGTACCGCCGGAGAACATGGCCGCCACCCAAACGGTGAAGAATATGGGCAGCATGATTTTGCTTTTGAAGGCCGTGGCGAAGTCCTGCCACAGGGATGTTTTGTCCTCCGACCTGGTTTTGTTCGGCTCCCGCACGAAAAAGACAACCAGCAGCACGGAAAAGAATATGGCGCAGGCGGCTATTCGCATGGAGACCCGATAGCCGAACATCTCCGCCAGAAATCCGCCGTAGGCGGGACCCAAAATAAGTCCCGCGGCCATGGCGGCCTGGGCCAGAGCCACATATCCGGGGGCGTACCGTTTGGGGGTGTTGGTGGCGATAAGGGCTATGGAGCCGGGCACGAAACCCGTGAGGGCCCCGTTCAAAAACCGCAGAAGGGCCAGCTGCCACGGCGCCCGGCATATGCTCATAAAGATATATATGAAAACGAGGCATACCCCCGCCCGCAAAACCATGGGCTTTCTGCCGTGGGCGTCGCCCACCTTGCCCCAGAAGGGCTGGCAAACGATTCCCGCCGTGGCCTGCATGGTGAACACGAAATAGGTCCAGGACACCAATGACTTGTCGGACACGCCCAAATCCTTCAGAAACAGGGACAGATAGGGAACAATCTGGTTCCAACTCGCCCCGGCCAGGAATATGGTTGTGCAAAGTATAAGCAGGTTTGTCTTGTAATATCTTCTCACGACAGTCACCTCGGCATGGGTCTTACCTATATTTTACCGGAAATCCGGGATTTATGCACCTTGCGAATTATCATTCCCTCTGTTATAATTGATTTAATCGTAAATCAAGAAAGGATACGACCATGAAAAGAGTTATTTTTTCTCTCATCGCCATGATGATTCTCGCCGCTCCCGCCTTTGCGTGGATTGAGACCAAGACTTTCTCCAACTCCCTTGCCGGCGCCGCGGATCCATGGGTTATCAAGAACCCCGACGGCAAAGGCTATTACTACTGCTACAGCGGTTACCGGGAAGTCTACGTCACCTACGAACTCTGCCCCACGGACTTCAAACGGAACGCTCCCAAGCCCGTCTACACCGCTCCCGAAGGCACCATGTACAGCGCCGAATACTGGGCTCCGGAGCTTCACTATCTCAACGGCGAGTGGTACATCTACGTTGCCGCGGACAAGCAGTGGAACGACACCCACCGCATGTACGTGCTTAAATGCACCGGCAAGGACCCCCTGCAGCCCTTCGAGATGGTGGGCAAGATAACCGACGAGCGGGACTTCTGGGCCATCGACGGCGGCGTTTTGAAGTACAAAGACAAACTCTACTTCATCTGGTCCGGCGCGGAGAACCCCACGGGAGTTGATGCCCAGAACATCTACATCGCCGAAATGGAAAGTCCCACCAAAATTAAGGGCAAGGGCGTTATGCTCTCCAAGCCGGAATACGACTGGGAAAAGATTACCGTCCCGGGCGTGCCCCTCATCAACGAGGGTCCCACCGCCCTCTATCGGGGCAACAAAGTCTATATCGTCTACTCCGCCTCCTTCGCCAACGGCCCCGACTACTGCCTGGGTCTGCTGACTTTCAAGGGCGGCGACATCCTTAACCCCAAAAACTGGACCAAGTCAAAAACTCCCGTCATGTCCAAGGTTGAGGGCGTCTACGGCCCCGGCCACTGCTCCTTTATCAAGGACGCCACGGAAAACGACTGGATTGTGTACCACTGCACCACGCAGCTCGGCGTTGACTGGTCCCAGCGGGTTATGCGTCTGCAGCCCTTCAGCTGGAAGGACAATGTGCCCGTATTCGGCGCCCCCGTACCCAACGGTCAGAAACTGGAGTTCCCCTACGAACAATGAAAAGTATAATCACCGTTATACTCGTTCTCCTCACCGCTTCAGCCCTCAGCGCCGACTACGGGGTGGCTAAGTTCACAAACCCCATATGCGGCGCCGCGGATCCATGCATAGTCAAGAACCCGGATGGTCCCGGCTATTGGTACGTGTACAGCACCAATCGGGACATCTGCGTTGAGTACGCCCTGTCCCCCGGGGAGTTCAACTTCCGGGGCGACAACAAGGTATTCTCCGTAACCCCGGGCACAGATTGCGCCGGCGCTCTTTGGGCGCCGGAGTTGCACCGACTGGGCGGCAAGTGGTACATCTACTTCACCGCCGCGGATGACAAGAGCATCCACCGGCTCTTTGTTGTCAGCGGCGACGACCCCATGAAACCCTTCGGCGATTTGAAGTGCATGGGCGACCACAACGGTAAAAACGCCATCGATCAGACGGTCTTTGAGCACAAAGGACGCCTCTACACCTGCTACTCCGTCATCAGAGACAACGCCCAGTGGATTATGATCGCGGAGATGAAGTCCCCCTGGGAGTTCAAAACACAGCCCGTGTACCTCACGCACCCCCTGTATGACTGGGAAACCGTCGGTCAGCCCACAAACGAGGGACCCGTGGTCCTGAAGCGAAACGGCAAAATTTATCTTATTTTCTCCGCCGCCGCCGGCTACGACGACGCTTACAGTCTGGGAGTCCTCACCTACAAGGGCGGCAATATACTGAACCCCGATAACTGGAAAAAACACCCCGAGCCGATTTTAACCGGTCGAGGGAACATACGGGGCACCGGCCACTGCACCTTCACAAAGGACGCGGAGGGAAACGACTGGTGCGTATTCCACTGCAACCGCCCCCATACCGAGGAAAACATGGGCAGGTGGGTTCCCCGCTTCCTCTGCCTCCAGCCGGTGGTGTGGATAAACGATTTCCCCACCTTCAGCCCGGTGGTTGAGAAACCCAAATACTTCAAATACGAGAGGTAAAACCGTGAAAAGATTCCTTATTCCGCTGCTTCTACTGACCCTCTGCGGAGCCGCCCAAGCCGACTTCGGCGTATCGAAGTTTACAAACCCCATATGCGGCGCCGCCGATCCCTGCATCGTGAAATGCCCTGAGGGCAAGGGATATTGGTACGTGTACTCGAGCAACACCGGAATATATTCCGAGTACGCTCTCACCCCGGCGGATTTCAAGCACGACTACCTCAACAAAATCTTCGGAGCGAAACCCGGCAGCGACTACGCCGACGAGTTTTGGGCGCCGGAGCTTCACCGCCTGGGAGGCAAATGGTACATCTACTTCACCGCCTCCTCCGGTGAGGCGGCCATCCACCGAATGTACGTCGTAAGCGGCGACGACCCCATGAAACCCTTCGGGGACATCAAATGCATGGGCGACTGCGACGGCGACAACGCCATCGACCAAACCGTGTTTGAGTACAAAGGCAAACTGTACACAAGTTTCTCCGCCAGAGTCAGCGACCACCAAAAGCTTATGTTGGGGGAAATGGCCTCTCCTTGGGAAATCAAAGGCAAGCCCGTTTGTATTTCCCACCCCGAATACGAATGGGAAAAGGCCTGCTGGCCCATAAACGAGGGGCCCTGGGCCGTAGAGCGGGGCGGAAAGCTCTGTATTCTTTTCTCCGCCTCCGCCGCAAACATGGATGAGTATTGCACGGGCATCCTCACTTTCGCGGGCGGCGATATTATGGACCCGAAAAATTGGAAAAAGCACCCGGAACCCATTCTCAAAGGTCAGGGAAACATACAGGGTACCGGACACGGCATGTTCACACAGGACGCCGACGGCAACGACTGGTTTGTGTTTCACTGCAACAGGCCCCACGACGGCAAAGTGTGGGCCGCCCGCTTCCTCGGCCTCCAGCCGGTGGTGTGGATAGACGACATCCCTCATTTCAGCCCGGTGGTTGAGAAACCCAAGTATTTCAAGTACGAAAAATGAAACCTCTACTCGCGTTTTTGCTCACTGCCCTGCTGGCCGTCTCCGTTTCCGCGGACTACGGCGTGTCGAAGTTTACCGACCCCATCTGCGGCGGCGCGGATCCCTGCGTGGTAAAAAACCCGGAGGGCAAGGGCTATTGGTATGTGTACAGCTCCGATAAGGCGGTGTTCGCGGAGTACGCCCTCACCCCGGCGGACTTCAGATACGACTTCCGAAACAAAGTCTTCGAGGCCCGGCCGAACACTCTCTACGCGAAAGAGTTCTGGGCGCCGGAGCTCCACCGCCTCGGGGGCAAATGGTATATCTACTTCACCGCCGCCGACGACAGCGGACTCCACCGCATGTTCGTCGTAAGCGGCGACGATCCGACAAAACCCTTCGGGGATATAAAATGCATGGGCGATTACGAGGACGACAACGCCATCGATCAAACCGTCTTTGAGTACAAAGGCAAACTCTACACAAGTTTCTCCGCCAGAAACAAAGACCACCAAAAACTTATGCTGGCGGAAATGAAATCCCCCTATGAAATCAAAGGCGCGCCGGTGTGTGTTTCCCGCCCGGAATACGACTGGGAAAAGCCGGGCTGGCCCATAAACGAGGGTTCCTACGCCGTAAAGCACGGCGGAAAACTTCACCTTATCTTCGCCGCTGCCGGCGCCACCATGGACGAATACTGCATCGGCCTCCTCACCTTCGGAGGCGGCGATATCATGAACCCGGCGAATTGGAAAAAGCACCCCGAACCGATTTTAAGGGGTCAGGGAAACATACAGGGCACCGGACACGGCATGTTCACACAGGACGCCGACGGCAACGACTGGCTTGTGTTCCACTGCAACCGACCCCACAACGAGGAAAATCGGGGTCAGTGGCTCGCCCGTTTCCTCTGCCTTCAGCCGGTGGTGTGGATAGACGACATTCCTCATTTCAGCCCGGTGGTTGAGAAACCGAAATACTTCAAATACGAAAGGTAAGATATGCGCGAAGATTTGGGCGAGTACGAAGAAAGCGCCATAAAGCAGCGAAAATCGAAAAACATATTCGACGAGGACGTCCCGGATTTCACGGAGACGGCTCCCAAGGAGACGACTCCCGTAGAGACGCCGAAGGTTGAGGTCCTCCGCGACGAGCCCCCTCGCCGGGACGCCGCCGTCGGCAGCCCCTATCCCCCGGAAGTGTACCAACCGGACTGGGGCGCTTTTTTGCTCACTCCCATCTGGGCTCTCGCCAACAACGTGCTTTTCGGACTCCTTTGGTTCGTGCCCTTCATCGGCTGGATAATCCCCTTCATTCTCCTTTTCAAGGGCGGCGAGCTGTCCTGGCGGTGCCGCCGCTTCGAGAGCGTGGAGCAGTTCACGGCGGTGCGGAGGGCTTGGACCATAGCCGGCATCGTATTCCACCTGTTTTGGATAGTCCTATTTACCGTGATTGTGATTGTGGGCATCTTCGCCGGCGAGACGCCGCCGCCCCAGGGTCAAATATCGTAGATGATTAAACTCCCCAGGCGGCATATAATCGCGGCGGTTATAATCGCCGTTCTCGCGATTCTCACCGCTCTTTTGCCCAAAAAACCCCTGACTGCGGTATTTTTGGCCGTGGGGGACGGCATGTGCGTGGTGGCGGAGACTCCCTCGGGCCACTCCATAGTCATTGACTGCGGCAACCAAAACACGGAGGACGAGGGCAGAGCCGCGGCCATGATCGCCGAGCGGTGCCTCTCCCGAATGGGCAAGAGCCGAATAGACCTCCTCTTTATCACCCACCCCCACAAAGACCACTTTTCCGGCCTTGAGCTTCTTCTCAGGCGGAAACCGGCGAAGCGTATTTTCGTCCCCTATTATTGCTCCTCCGGCGACAACGGATATATGCGGGTGGTGGACGAGGCCTGCGCCTACGGAGCCGAACTCATCCGCCTGGAGCCGGGACAAAACATTCAGCTGGGCAAG
>JAGDDM010000051.1 GCA_017958015.1 Abditibacteriota bacterium
AAAAAACAGGCTCCCGAAGGAGCCTTGTTTTTCGCGTAAATCAGAACAGTCCCGGAATATTGGGTATATCGATACCGCCGGTGAGTTCCTGCATCTTTTCGCCGTGTTCTTTCTGAGCCTTGTCGCTGGCGTCTCTCACGGCGGAAACAACCAGGTCCTGAAGCATTTCGATATCTTCGGGGTCAACCACTTCCGGGTTAATCCTGATATCCAGAAGCTGGGCGTGTCCGTCCACGGTGGCGGTAACCATGCCGCCGCCGGAGGTACCGGTTATGCGCACATCCTGGAGGCTCTCCTCGAGGGCCTTCATGTCTTTCTGCATTTTCTGGACTCTCTGCATCATGCCGCCGAGTCCGCCGAAACCGCCGAAATTATTGCCTTTTGCCATTTTAATTGTCCTCCCATAGGTCGTCGTCATCACCTTCCACCTGTGTGGCGTCGAAGGTCATGAGCACTTCGTTTTTGAGTTCGCTTTCTTTGGGGCCGGTAAGTTTTTCCTCTACCGGAGGCGCCGCCGGCTCGGCTTCCTTCGGTTTGGTCATCCTCTTGGGGGCGGGTTTGGGACTCGCGTCCCTGCCGTCCTCCGCGGGAACGACTTTAATCACGAGCGTGTCGCCCAAAACCTCGGCGATACCCTCGGAAATTATGTCTTTGTAACGCTCCGCCTGATCCATGTGGAAGTAGTGCTCCGCGTCGAAGCCCAAGGTGAGGGTGTTCCCCTCGAGGGAAAGGAGCCGCGCTTCCTTGGCGATGGCGGAGACTTTGGCCTGATGCATCACCTTTTGGATATGCTTCAGAATCCGCAGCCAAGCGTTGGACACCTGTCTGAAATCGCACTTCATGTCGCCGGGAGCCGTGTAGGTGAGATTCTTCGGCGCGGAAGCGGGAATCTCTTCCGCCGCCGCCGGCCGCGGAGGTCTCGGCGGAGGCGTTCTCCTCGCCGGAGCGGGCCTCGCTTCACCGGAGGCGGGGGCGGTCTCAACCCGGACTTCGCGAACAACTTCACGCACAACTTCCTTGGCGCCGCCGCTTTCCGGCTCCTTCATGGCGTTCAGAACCGCCAACTCAAGAGACAGCCGGGCGAGGTCGGTGTACCGAAGGTCCCCCAAAGACTTGGCCAGAGAAGATATAATCTCCGTGAGCCGCTTGGCGTCAAAGGCGTCGGCGACGGCTTTGCGGTCATCGTTTCGCTCGGCTCCGACCTTGACGGCCAGGAGATCTCTGAAGTACTCCGCCGCGGAGGCGATAAATTCTTTCACGTCCACACCGGTGCGGACGATTTTGTCCGCGAAAGCCAGGGCTTTTGCCTCGTCCTTTTCGGCGAGAACCGACGCCAGTTCCGTAAAGGATTCCTCGTCCGCCAGCCCCAGAACCGTGTACACGTCCTCCGCCTCGATTTTGTCGCCGGCGTAGGAGATGAGCTGTTCCAGAAGGCTCAGGGCGTCCCGGTAGGAGCCGTTGGCGGCCCGGGTGAGCCGGGCCAGGGCCTCGTCGCTTATCTCGCGGCCCTCACTCTCGGTGACATATTTGATTCTGCCGGAGATGTTCTCGTCGGAACCTCGGCGGAAGTCGAACCGCTGGCACCGGGAGCGGATGGTGACGGGAATCTTGTTGGCTTCGGTGGTGGCCAAAACGAACACCGCGTGGGCCGGGGGCTCTTCCAAAGTCTTGAGGAAGGCGTCCTTGGCGGCGGAGGAGAGCTGGTGGGCTTCGTCGATGATGTAGACTTTGTAGCGCATGCGCATGGGGGGATATTTAACCCCGTCCCGGAGCATGTCGACGTCGCTTACGCCTCTGTTGGAGGCGGCGTCCATCTCCACAACGTCAACCGCCGTGCCCGCGGCGATGGCTTTGCAGTTTTCGCAAACGCCGCAGGGGTCCGCCGTGGGGCCTTTTTCGCAGTTGAGAGCCTTGGCTATGAGCCGCGCCACCGTTGTTTTGCCCGTGCCTCTGCTCCCGCAGAAAAGGTACCCCTGACCGATGCGGCCCGCGGCTATGGAGTTCCGGATTGTCCGGATTATGTGCTCCTGACCGATTACGTCGTCGAACGTAAGGGAGCGGTATTTGCGGTAGAGTGAGACGTAGGGCATAGTGATAAAATAAATGACCGTGCACCCGCCTCCGATAGGGACCTCTCCGGCGTTTTTTCGACACAAGACTCCGGCCGGAAGACCCGCGGCACATGCCAATCAAGCTTACCGCTGCTTCCTCCCGGACCTGACGGAGTTCGCAAGTTAAACATTGCGCGGGGTCCGGCGTTCAACATCCCGGTCGAAACACATACCGAAAAAGACCGAACCTCGGGCGGGGATTCAACCTCGCTATGGCGGATTGCGAGCTACAGGGCACCGCCGGTTCCCCGTCTAGCACGGCCAAACTTGTACGCGTATCCAACGAATATTTATTATAACACATTCCGAAAGGTTTGTCACACCTTTTTTTCAAAGGGATTTTCCGGTACAATATATATTATGTATAAGACAAAGACAAACCCCGCGTTCTTCGCCCTAATCGCCCTTATGCTGGCGGCGATTCTCTTTCGCCTGACGGATCTCTATCTTCCCATGAACCGTGACAGCGGTCTCTTCGCCTACGGCGGCTGGCGGATTCTCTGCGGCGAAAAGCCCTACATCGATTTCTTCGACAACAAACTGCCGGGAATATTTTACGTCAACGCCCTGGCAATGGCCCTTTTCGGCGTCTCCGCCAAGGGCATCGTCCTTTTCCAAATGATTTGGGGCGCCCTCACTTCCTGGGCCTTCTACGGCGTGTGCAAAAAGTTCGTAAGCTCCAAACTCGCCCTCATCGTAAGCCTCGTTTTCACCTTCTACTTCGCCTCATACGCCCTTGCCGAGGGCGGAAATCACGCGGAGTGTTACACATCGCTGTTTGTTTTGACGGCGGTATGGCTCGTTATGAGTCGGGGCAAATACGGCTGCTTCATCGCCGGGGTCCTCACTGTCCTTGCGGCGGTAATCAAACAGCCCGCCTTCGCGGTTTTTCTGCCCCTTTTCGTGTACCTCATCATCGAAAAGCGCAAAGCCGACGCGGTGATGCTGGCGGCGGGGGCGGTTATATCCTCCGCTCTTTTCCTGCTGTGGCTGCACCTCACCGGTATGCTGCCGGGGGCGCTGGACGCCAACCTCGTTTTCAACAAACTCTACTTCAAAGACGCCTACACCGACGGCCTCAAAACCGGTATATTCAACCTTAAAAAGGGACTCGTTATAATCGCGCTGCCCGTCGTCGGCGCCCTCGTCGGCTTCACCGCCCTCGGGAGAGAAAAGCTCTCCCTCCGGGTGCTTTCGGCGCTGTGGTTTGTCACCGACATATTGGGACTCGCCATGGGCGGCCGCTACGCCTGTTATTACTTCCTTCAGGTGCTGCCCATGCTGTTTCTGATGACCGCCGCGGCTCTGAAAGTTTACGCGGCGACCCCGAAGAGTCGAACTGCGGCCGGTCTCATAGCCCTTTTCCTCTTCTTCGGTCCCGTATGGCACATCGAAACCGGCATAAAACCTATCTACTCCGTGGCTCAGCGGAACATTTATATAAGCAACTACGTCACCGACAAGCGGATAAACGAGCACGAACTCATGCCCTTCGAGAACATCGCCGAGGTCATCGACGAGCACTCGGAACCCGATGATATGATTTATATTTGGGGCTGGGAGACCCGCGCGGCCTTCGCCGCCAAGCGGAAAATAGCGTCGAAGTATCTCCACGCCCATCCCCTGGGCGCCACCGGATTCAACCGGGACGAGAGGATAAAACAGGTGGCGGAGGATATTAAGAAAAACAAGCCCAAGTTCATCGTTGACTGCTCCGCTTTCGTCCCCGGCACCGTTCCGGCGCTGTCGGACAGGTCGGAAAAATACGGCTGCGACTTCTTCCGGCTGGACGGCTACGGCCCTGTGCAAGACGCGGTGGAGGCGAACTACACCTTGGCGGCGGAAATCGACGGCTGCCCCTTCTACGTTATCAAACCGGACGGGGAGTGATTTGACGGAAATCCTTATTTGCGGTATCATATCGACATGAAAACAAACGCGAAATTGGCCCTTACCTTGGGGCTTACGGCGGTTTTCCTGGCCCTCGTGGGCGCGGCTCGGCCCACCTGGACCATGCAGGAAACCTACTATCATATAAAGAAATACAATCAGCGCCGGTGCTGCGACGTGGCCCTCTGCGGCGACAGCCGTATCGAGTGCGGCTTGATGCCGGAAATCATGAGCCCCATCTGCGGCAAAACATACAACTTCGCCTACGGCGCCCTCTGTTACAGCGACGCCTATTACAACAGAATCCCGGGGCTTTTGGACCCCAACGGAAAAAAGATTATCGTCATGGGCGTTCAGCCGGCGGACTTCGACAAGGATGAGTCGGACTTTCCCCTCATAAACGCCATGTCCCCGGCGCGGAGAAGCTTCGAGCTCAATGCGGTTCAGCGGCTGGAAACCTTTAAGCTGGACAAAAACAAGGGCGGCCACCACCCGGACGGCTACAACGAGCGAAAAACGAAACCCACCGAGGCGGCAAAAGCCACCCTCATTGCCGGATACCGGGAGAACCGGCCGGCGGCCAAGTCGGAGATAGACAGGTTGGCGGCCTTCGTTAAAAAACAGGTTGAGGACGGCTTCACCGTAATAGGAATTCGGATGCCCACAACCCCGGAAATGGTGGCGGTGCAGGACGAAAAGTGGGACGGCGAGTACGCTATGAACGCCCTCAAAGACGCCGGCATGATTTGGGTGGAGATTGACGGCGAATACGAAACCTGGGACGCATCCCACCTCACAACCGACTCCGCCCGAATATATTCGGAAAAACTGGCAAGGAAGATAAAAGAAATCGAAGATGGGAATAAATAAAAGACTCTTTTTCACCCTTGCCTTATCCTCCGTATTCATATTAACCGCGGCGGCTCTGCGTCCGGAGCGCACGATGTCGGAGGACTATGTCTATATAATGAGATACGACAAGAAGCCGAATTGCGACGTTCTTGTGGCCGGAAACAGCAGAGTCGATTGCGACCTGATACCGGAAATCATGAGCCCTATCTGCGGCAAAACATATCTTTTCGCCATGAACGCCGCGAAATTAACGCCGGATTTCATGGGCAAAATACCGGAAAAACTGAATCCCGAAGGAAAGAAAATCATTCTTCTCGCCATCAGCCCCTCCGAATTTTATATGCGGAAGAATAATAACAATAAGCATTTTTGCCGCATACACAATATGACTCCGTTCAGAAGAAAAGCGGAGATGCATATCTTTCAACGTTTTGCCGTACCGGATTTCGACCCCACAAAAATACGTCACGGAGACGGTTATCATGTACTGCGATACGCTCCGAACCCGAACGCGCACAACAAAGAACTTAAGAACTACCGCGGTGTTCTCCCCGTACCCGACGCCGTGATTATCGGGTTTGCCGATGATGTGCGAAATCTTGTCAATGAAGGATATACGGTTTTGGGTTGCAGATTCCCCACCTGTCCCGAAATGAAAAAAGTC
>JAGDDM010000052.1 GCA_017958015.1 Abditibacteriota bacterium
GCCCTGCCGGAGAACATCGACATCGCCCTCACCAACGAGTGGTTCTCCACCATGGAAGGCCGCAAACTCTACTTCAAAGAGAACCCGCCCCGGGGCTGGCGCCGGCTTATCCCCACTTCTCTCCAGACCCCGCCCCGCTCCATCGACGACTACGCCGCGGTGGTGATACTTAAAAGACATTTCAAAGAAAACGGCTGAAAAAAAGGCCGCCGGTTTCCGAAAAATCAAAAACCGGTATATAATATAAATAGGCAATCACGCCACCCTCCGAAGCGAGGTATAACGGAAAGGAATAAGAAAATGACCGAAAAAGACAACTCTCTGCTTAGCTCCGTTCTGAACATGGCCAAAAAAGCCATGGCGGAAGCCTCCAAAGGCGACGTTTCCAAAGGGGACGCGAAAAGCGACAACCCCCTGGATTTGCTGAAGACGGCAAAAAATCTCCTTGAGGGCGACAACGCCGACAAGGCCATGGGCCTTCTGAAAAAGGCGGCAAGCGGCGACATTCCCGGCCTTCCCCCGGAAGCCGAAAAAGTCCTCGCCGAATGCCTCAAATACGGCACCGAGCACAAAGAGGACATCGCGAAAATCATAAGCGGTGTCAAAAAGGCCGCCGCCACCATGCAGGCCATGGGAGACAACAAACCGGAAAACAAGTAAACACGCAAAGGAAAATCCTCTTCGACCCGTGTCGGAGAGGATTTCTTTTTAACCGGATTCGCCCTATTTAACAATATCGAAAAATTCGCGATATTGTTAAATGAAACGTTTCACGGAGCGTGAAATTCATATAATTCGTCGGCTTTGCCGACACATTCCCTGACCCCTGACCCCAGGCACCTGACCCCTAAAGCAAAAAAATCGGTCTCGCCCGAAAGAGCGAGACCGTTATTTTTTTGCTTATTTATCCCAGGCGCCGAGGCGTTTGCGGAGTTCTTGCTGTTCCTCCACGAACTCGTAGGGAAGGTCGTTGCCGAACTGATCGAAGTAGTTCTTCATACCGTCCAGCTCTTCCAGCCAGTCGTCTCTGTGGACGGAGAGGAGCTCGCCCATGGCCTCGTCGGTGATGTCCAGGCCCTGAAGCGGGATGGCGTCCTTGGTGGGAACGTAGCCGATGGGGGTTTCCACGGCGTCGCCCTCGCCCTTGCAGCGGCGGATAATCCAGTCGAGAACCCGGAGGTTGTCGCCGTAGCCCGGCCAGAGGAAGTGGCCGTCCGCGTCCTGTCTGAACCAGTTGACGTGGAAGATTTTGGGCTTGTGAGCAATCTTCTTGCCCATATCCAGCCAGTGCTTGAAGTAGGTGGCCATGTTGTAGCCCACGAAGGGTCTCATAGCCATGGGGTCTCTGCGCACAACGCCAACCTGTCCGGTGGCGGCGGCGGTTGTTTCGCTGGCCATGGTGGCGCCCACGAAGGTGCCGTGCTGCCAGTTGAATGTTTCATATACAAGCGGGGCGAGTTTGGCCCGTCTGCCGCCGAAGAGAATGGCGGAAATGGGCACACCCTTGGGGTTGTTAAACTCGGGGGAGATGGAGGGACACTGCTCGGCGGGAGCGGTGAATCTGGAGTTGGGATGAGCGCCCTTCTCGCCGCTGTCGCTGTGCCAATGCTTGCCTGTCCAGTCGATGCCCTCCTTGGGGGCTTCCTCGGTCATACCTTCCCACCAAACGCAGTTGTCGTTGGTAAGGAGTACGTTGGTGAAGATGGTGTTCTTCTTAACGGTGTCCATGGCGTTGGGGTTGGTCTTGTAGGAGGTGCCGGGGGCAACGCCGAAGAATCCGTATTCGGGGTTAATGGCCCAGAGTCTGCCGTCGGGACCTATGCGGAGCCAGGAAATGTCGTCGCCAACCGTGGTGACTTTGTAACCGGGGAAAGCGTCCGGCGGAATGAGCATGGCCAGGTTGGTCTTGCCGCAGGCGGAGGGGAAGGCGGCGCAGATGTAGGTGGTTTCGCCGTCCTTCTCGAGACCGAGAATGAGCATATGCTCCGCCATCCAGTCCTCGTGGAGACCCAGGTAGCTGGCGATGCGGAGAGCGAGGCACTTCTTGCCCAGCAGCACGTTGCCGCCGTAGCCGGAGCCGTAGCTCCAAATGGTGTTGTCCTCGGGGAAGTGGAGAATAAATCTGCGGTTGATATCAAGCTCGCCCCGGCAGTGGAGACACTTGGTGAACTCCTCGTCGTCGCCCAAATCGTCGGCGGCGATGTCGCCCATGCGGGTCATGATGCGCATGTTGAGCACAACGTAGATGCTGTCGGTGATTTCGATACCGATTTTTCTGAAGGGGGAGCCGGGAACGCCCATGATGAAGGGAATGACGTACATGGTCTTGCCCTTCATGGAGCCCTTGAACATCTCACCGACTTTGGCGTAAGCCTCTTTGGGATCCATCCAATTGTTGATGGGCCCCGCGTCTTTTTCCTCGCGGGTGCAGATGAAGGTGAGCTTTTCGGTGCGGGCTACGTCGTTCTGAGCCGTTCTGTGCAGGAGACAACCGGGAAGCTTGTCCTGATTCAAGAGATGCATCTCACCGGTTTCGATAGCGATGTCGGTGAGTCTTTGCCGCTCTTCCTCGGTTCCGTTGATCCATTCGATTTTGTCCGGCTGGCACAAGGCCGCCATTTCGTCGACCCAAGCAAGAGCTTTTTTGTTACGAACCATCGTAATAATCCTTTCGCGAATCGAAAGCGCGACTTGCGTTCAAAAAAACGATTTTCGCGCCTCGTTCGACGTCAACTTTTTTGGGCAATCCGTAAATCGCCGCTTCTGTGACAATACATATTATACCACCCTTTCGCAACCGTTGCAAGTTTTACAATAAAAAATATTTTTCCGCCCCGAAACATATTGACATTCCCCGCTCCGTCCACTACAATAATTATGTATCGGACATTCTTTTTTATACGGAGATAAAACCATGAAAAAATTTCCCGTGGGAACCTGCGCGATTTTGAACGCGGATCCCGAAATCACATTTAAGAGAGCCGCCGATTTGGGCATAACCGACGTACAGCTCATCTGTCTTGACGGCAACCTTCAGACCGACGACATGGCGAAGAAGATTCTCGCCGCCAAAGAAAAGTTCGGCATGAAGATTTACGCCTACTTCTGGAGCGGAGCCTCCGGCCCCGGCACATGGGACATGTACGAAGGCCAGAGATCTCTGGGTCTCATTCCCGCCGCCTACCGGGCACAGCGCCTCAAGGAAATGATTGACGGCGCCGCCTTCGCCCACAAACTGGGCATTCGGGACGTCATCACCCACGTGGGCTTCACTCCCGAAAATCCCCTGGACCCCGCCTATTCCGACCTGGTCACCTCTCTGCGCCACTACTGCAACATCATCAAAGAAAACGGCCAGCGGCACCTCTTCGAGGCCGGTCAGGAAACACCCATCACCCTTCTGCGGCTCATTCAAGACATCGGCACCGGCAACGCGGGCATCAACCTGGACACCGGCAACCTGGTTCTCTGGGGCAAGGCCAACCCCGCCGACGCCCTCCACGTCTTCGGCAAGTACGTGTGGCAGTGCCACTGCAAAGACGCCCGCTACCCCACCGACCCCAGATATATGGGCGAGGAAGTGAAGCTGGGCACCGGCCACGTGGACTTCAAGCGCGTCGTCGAGGGTCTCCGGAAGCTTGACTTCAAAGGCGCCCTCATTATCGAGCGGGAAGTCAGTGACAGCGCCGAGCAGGCGAGAGATATTCTCGAAGCGAAAGCGTATCTGGAGTCTCTGTAATCCGGTTTGTTAAAAAATCAACCCACTCTCTCCTTTGGGAAAGAGTGGGCTTATTTTAGGTGTCAGGGGCCTGGGGTCAGGGGTCAGGGAAGGTGCCGCCAAAGGCGGCGGATTCTACCAACTAACATTGCGGTGTCGAACTATTCCCTACGCCCTATTGCACATTAAATCCTTTTTCTCTCATCATCTTCTCGATTTCATCCCTGTTCAAGGAACCGTCCTCAAAGGCCCGTTCCATGCCGGGGCCGAATATCATCGTGGGCTTTGACTCGGAGCCGCGGAATTTGAAAGTAAGTTCGTTTGGCGTCCAACCTTTCAGACACCACAGGCGGCTGTTGTTGTGATATTCGCTGACAAGGTAAACCAATTCCCTCATAAGCATCATATTCATTATGACTCCGACCTCGGTCAATTCCCGTATAATATCTTGGTACAACTCCGCGATGTCTTTCATGCCGATGTTATCATCCTCTTTAAGATGATACATGATTTTTTCCGATTCCGCACCGAAACAACCTGCCAGTTCGACGTCTCTTTCCCATTTACGTTTACACAACTCGACGGCAAGCCGCTCATGGGAATTCAAAAAAGAAAACTCGCTCAGCTTTTTGCCTTTGTTTTCGTTCGGTATCGCATCTCCGAACCCCGGAACGCACTCCTCCGCCTCGGACGTCAGATTGCCGAGGAAGTTCCGCAGAGCCGTCTCCTGCGGTGTGGGGACGGGCTCCGCATAGGAAAGAAAATCGGACACGAGACAATAAGGCTCCCCCACAAGTTGCTCCGTCAACCGGTAAAACGGAAAAAACTTTCCGTAGCCGCAACTTACAAGTTCCTTTGCCATAACATAACGATCCCTATCCCTGCGCGGCTCCTCCGAATATATCTCGTCAATCTCGAAGACGCGGTAGGAATGTTCCTCCCGCCGAGCGATAAGGGAAAAGGCCATCAAATCCTTTTTACGCAGTTTCGGCGCGTCCGGAAGTTGACCGTATATGTTCCGCAACAGTTCCATAGGGGCGGCGCCGTAGAGATTGACGGCGGCGGCGAAAAGTTTGTGCAGAAAATCACGAACCTCGCCGGAAATGCCCGCCTCACGATACATTCTCTCAAGTGATTTTTCGGATAAAGGTTTGGGATATACCATTTTCAAATCTCCCTAATCTACATTGTAACGGTTTCGTGAATCAGGTACGTCGGAACAAACTCGACACGCACGTCGGGGAACAGTTCCCTCAACCGTTCGGCCAAATCTTCCATCGCCGGCGCTTCCGTGGCGTAGTGTCCGGCATCGATAAGCGCCATTTCCGCGTCAACGGCATCGATTATTTCATGGTGCTTCAAATCGCCGGTTACAAACAAATCGGCCTTTTCCGCCAAAGCGTCATTGATAAGAAAAGATCCCGCGCCGCCGCAAACAGCGATTCGTCGAACTCTTTTGTTTTTGTCACCATACAAACATGTGTAATCACCGGACAAGGCTTCGCTAACCGACTTACAAAATCTCTTTGCGGTCATATCATTCGGAAGTTCGCCTATCCGACCCATGTTTCCGAGGGGCTTCGTATTACAAAGTCCCAGTTTTGAGGCAAGGATGTCGTTCACTCCTCCGACGGCGGAATCGTATGTCGTGTGAGCGGAGTAAACGGCGACATTGCCCTTTATGAGATCGATTATCTTATCGGAAAGAACGTCTCCTTTCACAATATTTTTCACTCCGTGAAAAATCAACGGGTGGTGGGAAACAATCATATCGAACTTGTCGGCCACTGCCCACGCTGTAGCGGAGCAACGAGTCACATCAACCGCCACAAGCAGTTTTTTAACGACTCTATCGGGATTGCCCAGTTGAAGTCCCGAGTTGTCCCACTCCTCCGCCAGTTCCGGGGGAGCGATTTTTTCGACTTCGGCTATAATATCTTTAACTTTAACCATATACAAACCCTCGAAAATATGTTACTATTATATTATACCATTATTTGACGGAAGAGGATACAAACTTGAAAAAATACGTTTTCCTTCTGATACTCCTCCCTCTGCTTCTTGTGGGCTGCGGCAAAAAAGACCACAGAGTCACCATCAAAATGACCGCCTGGGGCAACGACGTTGAGGAAGCCTCCATCAGGGACCACCTGGCCCGATTCGAGGAAAAGTACCCCAACATCCACGTGGTGCTGGAGATTACCCCTTGGGCCCGTATGCTGGACAAGCTGATGATTTCCACCGCCGGCGGCCGTCCCCCGGACGTAACCCGCATGAGCTCCGAGTGGTTTGTTCCCCTTGCCTCCAAAGGCGTCCTTATGCCCCTGGACGACTATATTGCCCGGGACAACTTCGATCTGGGCGACTTCTACGACAGCGCCCTGAACGGCTGGGCCCGGTACAACGGCCACATCTACTCCCTCCCCACGGACATCGACATCTACGCCATGTACTACAACAAAAAACTCTTCGACGAGTGCGGCGTGCCCTATCCCGACGAGACTTGGGACTACGACAAATACGTGCGGGAGTGCAAAAAGATTTGCGCCGACACCAACGGCGACGGCAAAATCGACCGCTGGGGCGGTTCCGTGGACCAGTTCTACGAAAACTACGTCTACTCCTTCGGCGGCTCCACCCTCGCTCCGGACAACCGCCGCTGCCTCATAAACTCCGACAAGGCGGTGAAGGGTCTTCAATTCATGGTGGATCTTGTCCACAAATACAAAGTGGCTCCCAGCAACGAGGACTCCGCCAACATGCTGAACAACAAACTCTTTATCCAGAGCAAAATCGCCACCTACGCCGGCGGCAGCTGGGCGGGCGACATTTGGTTCGACAAGGAGATAAAGAACTTCGAGTGGGACGTGGCTCCCCTGCCCAAGGGTCCGGAACGCCGGGCTTCCATGCTTGCCGGCGCCGCCTACGCCGCCCTGTCCCGCTCACAGCACCCGGACGAGGCGTGGCTTCTGGTTGAGTGGATGACAAACGCGGACTTCCAGAGCCAGGCCGCCCACCGCACCCAGATTATCCCCGCCCGGAAGTCGGTGGCGGACGAGTATCTGAAAATAGACAGACCGCCCCGGAACAAACAGGTCTTCCTTGACGCCATCGCCGACAGCTGGACATCCCCCAAGGTCTCCTGCGCCCCGGAAATAAAAAAGATTCTGGACAGCAGCGCGGAGAAAATGCGCCTGGGGAAGGAGCCCGTGAAGAAAATCGCCGACGAGACGGTGCCGGTGGTTGACAGGTTCCTGCAGGCGGAAAAAAAGCCTTGACAAAACCCCGACAGGTGCGATAATATTAACGTGGTTTAATAATAAATATAAGAAGGTTTAGAGATTGAAAAAAATTATACTTTTCCTCGGAATCATATGCATCCTTCTGGCCGGCTGCGGCAAGAAGGATAAACAGGTGCGCCTGCTTATCACCACTTGGGAAAAGGACGAAGAATCGGTTTACATGAGAGCCCACGTAAAGCGTTTCGAGGAGCTTCACCCAAACATCAAGGTTGACGTGGAAGACTGCGTGCCCTGGAACAGAATGCTCAGCAAGCTGATGATTACCACCGCGGGCCACCGCTCCCCGGACGTGGCCCGTATAAGCTCCGAGTGGTTCATTCCCCTGGCGGCGAAACACGTCTTGGTTCCCCTCAACGACCTCATAGAAAAAGACAATTTCGACATAGGCGACTTCTATGAGACCGCTCTTGACAGCTGCACCTACGACGGCACCCTCTACTGTCTGCCGGTGGCTCTGGACGCCTACGGAATATACTACAACAAAAAGATGTTCGACGACGCCGGCGTTCCCTATCCCGACGACACCTGGACCTATGACGACTTCGTGAAGGCCTGCCAAAAGATAGGCGGCGACTACGACGGCGACGGCAGACAGGACCATTGGGGCGCGGCTTTGTGGCCCTGGAACACCTATCTGCTGGCCTTCGACGGCGACGTACTCACCCCGGATCACTCGAAATGCGCTGTCACCTCCGAAAACGGCATCGCGGGTTTTCAATTCATGGTGGATCTCATCCACAAGTACCGCGCCTGCCCCACCAACGAAGACTCGGCGAACTTCGACAAATTCAGACTCTTCACAAGCGGCAAAGTAGCGATGACTGCCGGCGGATGCTGGTGGGGAGACACCTGCACAAGAGAAGCCCCCACCATTGATTTCGACGTGGCCCCCATGCCCAAAGGACCCCGGGGAACCCGGGCCACCACCCTCGCCAGCGACTCCTTCGCCGTGATGACCCAGTCCAAACACAAAGAGGAAGCCTGGCTTCTGGCGCGGTGGATGACGGAACAGGACTATATGCGGGAAGCCATAAAGGGCAACCAGATTATCCCCGCCCGCAAGTCCATGGCAAAAGAGTTTGTTTCCCTCCACAGAAAGCCCTACAACAAACAGGTATTCATCGACGCTCTCGCGGACAAAAACACAAAAGGTTGGATTGTGACAAAAGTTGTCTGCGCCTCGGAAATCATGCAGGTATTGGGTTCCGCGGCGGAGAAAATGCGCCTTAACCGCCCCGGCGAATCGGTAAAGAGCATCGCCGAAGACGCGGCGGAATCGGTAAACACTATTCTTAAAGCCGAACAGGAGAACAATAATAACAAATGAAAAGGCTTGCGGTTTTTCTCGCCCTTATATGTCTTCTTCTCTCCGGCTGCGGCAAAAAGCAGGACGACGTTGTGGTGTTAAACTTCCTCTTCTGGGGCATAGGCTCCGAGGAGGACCTTATCATGGACAATATCACGGAGTTCGAAAAAGCGCATCCCAACATAAAGATTCAATGCGAAAACACCCCTTGGGCCCGTATGCTGGACAAGCTGATGATTTCCACCGCCGGCGGCCGTCCCCCGGACGTTGCCAGAGTCAGTTCCGAGTGGTTCACTCCCCTGGCCGCA
>JAGDDM010000053.1 GCA_017958015.1 Abditibacteriota bacterium
ATTTCCTCGCTGGCGGAGGAGATGGCGGCGACCTGGGCGATGTCCTGCTTGCCCTTAACCGGAATGGCCAACTTGCGAATCTCGTCAACGGCCACGGAAACCGCCTTCTCGATGCCCTTCTTCACAATGAGGGGCTTGGCGCCGGCGGCCACGTTGGTAAGACCGTCCCGGATTATGGCCTGGGCGATGACGGTGGCGGTGGTGGTGCCGTCGCCGGCAACGTCGTTGGTCTTGGAGGCCACTTCCCGAACAAGCTGGGCGCCCACGTTCTCGAACCGGTCCTCCAGCTCGATTTCCCGGGCGATGGTGACGCCGTCGTTTATGATGTTGGGGGCTCCGTAGGTTCTGCCCACAACAACGTTTCTTCCTTTGGGACCGAGGGTCGCGCCCACGGTGTCGGCGAGTTTGTTGACGCCGCGCTCCATGGCGCGTCTCGCCTCTTCGTCAAACTTCAAAATCTTTGCTGACATATCACTGCCTCCCTATTCCAAAACCGCCAGGACGTCGTCGCTTCTGACGATAACGTAATCCACGCCGTCAACCTTGACTTCCGTGCCGGCGTACTTGCCGTAGACAACCACGTCGCCCACTTTGACGTCCGGAGCGATAATCTTGCCGGAATTGAGCTGTACGCCCTCTCCCACGGCCACAACCGTGCCCTGAAGGGGCTTTTCCTTGGCGGTGTCCGGAAGGACGATTCCGCCGGCGGTCATCTTTTCCGCCGAAGCCGCCGTAATTATGATTCTGTCACCTAAAGGTTTAAGCATTTTGAGTACCTCCGTATAGAAGATTTTGTTTGGCACTCAACACATTCGAGTGCCAAACATTATTATAGTACAATACCGATTTATTGTCAATAAAGTTCCCGGGATTAAGAGTCGGGTTTCCGGGGTCGGAGCAAAAAAACTGCCGCGCGAACGCGGCAAATTTAGGGGTCAGGGGCCAGGTGTCAGGGGTCAGGGAATGTGTCGGCGAAGCCGACGGATTCCACCAACCCACATCGCAAGGTTAGGTTTATAAATCGTTCGCGGAGCGAACACCGCAATTATTCATTATTCAATATTCATTAGCGAAGCGGCTTCACCATTCATTAGAGCCGCAGGCGATATTACGAATTCCCGCCGCCGAAAGGCGGCACCGCAATCATTTCCTGTGACTCAAAAAGAATCCGGGTATGTCCTCGTCTCTGTACGCGTGGTCCCAGCAGTTATGGTGATAGCCTTCATAGCTGGTGAACTTAACGTCCGCGCCCAGAGCGGTGAGCCATTCGTACATCTTCTCGGAGGCGTGATAGGGAACCGCCTCGTCCTTGGTGCCGTGGAACATCCAAATGGGGATGTCCTTCACCTTCTTCGCGATTTCCTCGTCGCCCCAGCCGCAGCAGGGAGCGATGGCGGCGAACTTGTCCGGGTGATTGGCGGCGATTCTCCATGTTCCTCTGCCGCCCTGGGAAAGACCCGTGAGGTAGATTCGGTGGGTGTCAATCTTATAGTCCTTGCACACCCGCTTTATAAGACCCATAACGTGGGCGTCCTCGGCGTCGCCCCACTCGGTGACGTGCTGCTGCTTCTGGGGAATGAGCGTGATGAACTTATCCCACTTGGCGGCGTTGAACATAATGGCGCTGGGAAGTCCGGTGACAAGCTGCCGCAGACCGTCGGTGCCGCACTCACCCAGACCGTTCAGGAAGATGATGAGGGGCATGTCGGTTTTGCCGTCGTAGCTCTGGGGCACATAGACGGTGTAGTTAATCACGGCGTCGTCGAATTTCTCGGATTTCAGCAGGAAGCCTTTGGGGGCGGCGGATTTGGCGAAGGACTCGGAACACGTCAGAGCCGCCACGCAAAGAAGAAGCACTAAAAATCTCATTGTTTTTCCTTTCTTAAAAGAAAACCGCGGGAGATTTTGCCCCCGCGGTTATAATCGGTTTACTTCGGCGCTACCACGCTGAAGGAGTCTTCGATTTCCTTGGTCACGCCGTCGGCGGTAACGATAAACTTAACCGGAACCTTGCCCACAACGCCCAGCGGCGCCTTGACTTTGAAAGCCGCGCTCACGGAGCTGCCTTTGGAAGAGACGGTGAACTTCTTCTCGGGAACGGCGCACTCCCAGCCTTCGGGCATGACGAGCTTGGCGGTGCCGTGGAGTTTGGCCCGGCGATAGCTCTTAATCTTAACCTTAAGGTTAATGTCGCTGAAGTCGGAAGTCACGTCCTTAACCGGGAGAACGGTGTCGAGATCGAAGGGTTCCACAACCTCAAAGCTCATGATTCCCGCGCCCAGTCTCTGATCGCCGGAGAGCACTTCCGCGCCCACGGCCCAGGCGCCCAGAGGCATGTCCTGAGGAATGACGGATTTGATGGACTCAACGGCCTTCTTGCCGCTCTTCAGGGAATTGTAAACGGACTTGTGGCTGCTGATGAAACTTTCGGAAAGTCCCTCACCGGCGATGACAACGCCGCTGACCGCCGCGTCCTCGCCGCCCTTGTTCTTCATGACGAACTTGGCCTCGAGGGTGTCGCCCCTGGCAATCATGTCGTCGGCCACGGCGAAATCAAGCGACAGATTGCCCATGCCCGCGACTTTCTTGGTAACCAGGGTGCACTCGGAGGGGCGCTCAACGGTGCCGTCGGTGCGAAGCTGCTTGGTGAGATCGATGCCCATAACCATGCCGGGCTTGAACATCTTGAAGCCGGGGAAAATGCCCACGGGAACGGAGACTTCCAGAGTGTATATGCCGTCGTCATTCTTGGAAACGGAGTTGACGAGCTTGGCGTGCTCCTCGCCGGTGACCATGGAGGCGGGGGAATAGCCGTCGCCGGTCTTGTAGAAACGGACGGACTTCAGATGGGTGCCGTTCTCCTCAACGGTGAAAGCGAAAATGTAGTTGTCGTCGCCTCTGTACCAACCGTCGTTCTTGGCGTCTATCACAACGTAGAAGTTGCCGGGAACGTCGGCGGAGCGAAGAGCGAAATAGAGATGCTTGGAATCCCAATCGATGTAGCTCTGATACGAAGAAGTCATCTCATAGGTATCCCACTCGCCGTCCTTTACGCTGCCGTCGATAACGGGAGTGCGGCGGAACACGTTGGCGTCCACTGCCCGGTCCGGAATGGAAGCGGGAGCGGCGGGTTCCTCGATGTTGAGGTCCGGAGCCGCGCCGGCGGCGGGAGTGGCGGGCATCTCCGTCTTGGCGGGCTCAACGGGAGCCGCGGGAGTGTCCTGGGCGAACGCGGCGACGCCCAAGGCGGCCGCAAGAGCGAGAGCGAAAAGTATTTTTCTTCCGATTTTCATTGATTCTTCTCCTGTCGGATTATTCGTATATTACCTATTAAAATTATAATCCATATCCCCGCGCCCCGTCAAGTGTTTTTTTCGTCAAATTACGCTTGATTATCGGAAAAAATTGGGGTATAATTAATATAGGTATATTTTTTATCCGAGAGGTTTTCCATGGACAGCGAAAGAGAAATTATGAGCCGAATCTACGGCTCCAACGTCTTCAGCGAGGATGTTATGCGGGCCCGACTGCCCCGCACGGCCTATCTGGCCCTCCGCAAGACAATCGACGAGGGCGTTCCCCTCGACAGGTCCATCGCCAGCGTGGTGGCCAACGCCATGAAGGAATGGGCCATGGAGCGGGGAGCCACCCACTACTGCCACTGGTTCCAGCCCATGACGGAAGTCACCGCCGAAAAGCACGACTCCTTCATCTCCCCTCTGGGGGACGGCAGAACCATCATGGAGTTCTCCGGCAAGGAGCTCATTCAGGGCGAGCCGGACGCATCCTCCTTCCCCTCCGGCGGTCTCCGGGGCACCTTCGAGGCCCGGGGCTACACCGCCTGGGACTGCACTTCCCCGGTTTTCGTCAAGAAAAACGGCGACACCGTAGCGCTCTACATTCCCTGCGCTTTCTTCTCCTACAACAGTCAATCTCTCGACAAAAAGACTCCTCTCCTACGCTCCATGGAGCTTTTGAGCAAGCAGGCCGTCCGAGTCATCCGGGCCCTGGGAAACAAAACCGTCAACAGAGTCATAGCCACTCTGGGCGCCGAGCAGGAATACTTCCTTGTGGACGCGGCCTTCGCTTCCAAGCGTTTGGACCTCATGCTCTGCGGCCGCACTCTCTTCGGCGCTCCGCCGCCCAAGGGTCAGGAAATGGACGACCACTACTTCGGCACTCTCCACGAGCGGGTGGCCAACTACATGCACGAGCTGAACGTTGAGCTGTGGAAGCTGGGCATTCCCGCCAAGACTCAGCACAACGAGGTTGCCCCGGCCCAGTACGAGCTGGCCCCCATCTACGGCACCGTCAACGTGGCCACGGATCAGAACCAGCTCACCATGGAAATCATGCGCCGGGTGGCGCCCCACCACGGATTTATGTGCCTCCTGCACGAGAAGCCCTTCGCAGGCGTCAACGGCAGCGGCAAGCACAACAACTGGGGTCTTTCCACCGACGACGGCAAGAACATATTCGATCCCGGCGAAACTCCCCACGAGAACATGCAGTTCCTCGTCTTCCTGGGAGCGGTCATAAAGGCAATCGGCAAGTATTCCGAGATTCTCCGGGCCGCCGCCGCCTGCGCCGGCAACGACCACAGACTGGGCGCCAACGAAGCTCCGCCGGCCATCGTGTCCATATTCCTGGGCGAGCGGCTCACGGAAATCTTCGAGGACTTCGCCCGGGGCAAGGATATGCGCCAAGAGAAGCAGGACAGGCTGAAACTGGGCATCACCACAATTCCGCCCATTCCCCGGGACTCCGCGGACCGGAACCGCACTTCCCCCTTCGCCTTCACCGGCAACAAGTTCGAGTTCCGCATGCTGGGCTCCAGCCAGTCCACCTCCGGCCCCAACTTCATTCTGAACACCATTGTGGCCGACGTGCTCTCCGAGATAGCCGACCGGCTTGAGGGCGCCTACGACAAGCGCAAGAGCACCGAGGAGATTCTCTCCGAGATAGCCGAGGAGTACTCCCATATCATCTTCAACGGCGACAACTACACCGAGGAGTGGGTTGAGGAAGCCCACAAACGGGGTCTGCCGAACATTCCGGACACGGTGGACAGCATCCACTCCATGCTGGACGCCAAGAACGAGGAAGTTTTCGTCCGAAACGGCGTCTTTACCTCCACCGAGTGGCACGCCCGCCACGAGATTCTTCTGGAGCGGTACTGCCAGGCCATAAACATCGAGGCCCTCACCACGTTGCAGATGGCCCGGAAGCAGATTTTGCCGGTGGTTCTCGAATACTCCGGCTCCGTGGCCCGCTCCGCCCTGGACCTCAAAGAGCTCGGCATAGACGCGGAAACCCAGACCCGCATCGCCGAGGAGCTTTCCGCTCTCACAAGCGAGTTGAACGCCACCCTCAACGTCCTTGAGGCGGCGGTGGACAAGGCCAAGACGGTCACCGAGAAGAAGGCGGAGTTCTACCGCGACTCCGTGAAGCCCGCCATGCACAACGTTCGGGTTGTGGTTGACAAATTGGAGCTTATGGTCGACGCGGAAATGTGGCCTCTGCCCTCCTACGCCGACATGCTTTTCCTGTAAACTTGACAGAAAAGTTTTATTGCTGTATAATAGCGGTTGCGAACTAAGATTTCAACACGAGGTGATATGAATGATTTTCCCCGCGGCTGACAAGCTGGAAAAAATGGACAAATACGCGTTGGTCATTTTGGCCGCCAAGAGATCCAAACAGATCAAGGCGGGCGCCGACCCGGTTATCGACACAAAATCCGAGAACCCCATTACCGTTGCTCTGGAAGAGATAGCGGCGGGTAAGATTACCACCAACATCTCCCGGGAAGACGAAATCATCCCCACCACCCCGTCTCAGGCTATTTCCGCGGACATCTTCGCCGCCGACGATATTCCCGCGGTTCCGGTGGATAACATGACGGAAGAGGAACTTATCGAGAACATCGACCTCTCCGACATAGAAACCGGCGAGGAAATAAACCTCGAAGACGATTTGGCGGACACCGATCCGGTTGACAACGAATAATAAGATATCCCTACGGAACAGGAAGCGGAGAACGGTCCCGCGCGAGAAGCGGCAACCGATTCCCGCCCCCTAAAACCCGAAGTCATATTCCCGCTCCTCCGGCTCGGAACGAGTGGGATATTTTTTACGTATTAAATTCTAAGCAAAGGGGGTGTTTATATGAGCGAACACAAAGATTATTACAAGATACTCGAGCTGGAAAAAGGCGCGTCGGCAAACGAGATTAAGTCGTCGTACCGCAGGCTCGCGAGAAAGTACCACCCCGACGTGAACCCCGACGACCCCAACGCGGAAGAGCGGTTCAAACAGATAAACGAGGCCTATCAGGTTCTCTCGGACCCCAAAAAGAAAGAAAACTACGACAGATTCGGCACCCCGGAACCCGGTTTCGGCGGCGGCGGCGGATTCGGCGACTTCGGAGGGGGCGGCTTCAACGTCAACTTCGAGAACTTCGACTTGGGCGACATTTTCGGCGGAGGCCTGGGAGACATCTTCGGCGGAATGGGCGGCGGCAGAAGACACGCCGACCCCAACAGGCCCATGCGCGGCAACGACATGCGCTGCGACGTGACAATCACCCTGGAGGAAGCCGCCAAAGGCACCGAAAAGAAAATAAGATATTCCCGCATGGAAACATGCTCCGTATGCCACGGCACCGGCGCCAAGCCCGGCACCGACGTGAAAACATGCCCCGACTGCAACGGCACCGGCCAAATTCGGCGGCAGCAGCAGACCATATTCGGCATGCAGATGACCGTGGGTCCCTGTCCCAAGTGCAACGGCACCGGCAAGATAATCGAGACTCCCTGCGCCGAGTGCGGCGGACGTAAGCGGGTTCGCAAAACCGTCACCAAAACCGTCACCATACCCGCCGGTATGGACACCGACATGCAGGTCAGAGTCACCGGCGCCGCGGACGCGGGTCTGAACGGCGGTCCCGCGGGAGACCTCTACGCCCGCATAAACGTGCGGCGCCATCCCCGCTTCGTCAGACAGGGAAACGACCTCATCTGCGACATGGAAATATCTTTCCCCTGCGCGGCCCTGGGCGGCAACGTGAACGTGGAAACCTTCGACGGCCCCGTGCCCCTCAACATAGCCGCAGGCACCCAGTACGGCGAGATATACACCCTCAAGGGCAAGGGCATGCCCAACCCCGCCGACCCCAAAACCGTGGGCAATCTCAACGTGCGCATAAAGATTAAGACACCCACCGATTTGAAGGACAAGGAAAAGAAACTTCTGGAGGACTTCGCCCAATCCCGGGGCGAGGAAATCAAACCCCACAAGGGCAAAAACATCTTCAAGCGGGTAAAGGACGCTTTCAAGTAACATGAACTGGGCCCAACTTACGATTAAAGCCACAAAAGCCACCGCCGACGCCGCTTCGGAAATCCTGTGCGCCGCCGGCTGCAACGGCACATCCGTCACCGAGGCAGGCAAAAACGCCCTCCTCGTCACCGGCTACGTTGCCCGGGACGGACGGGCGGAAAAGGCCATCGAGACAACCCTCCGCAAGCTGGCGGAGTGCGGCTCCTTCGGTCTGGATTTGTCCCAAAGCGACCTCACCGTTACCGACGTGGCGGACGACGACTGGGGACTCAGTTGGCGGAAGTTCTACAAGCCACTGCGCGTGGGCAAAATCGTCGTTAAACCCACCTGGGAACCCTTTGAGGCAAATGAGGAGGACGTGGTGGTAAACGTGGATCCGGCAATGGCCTTCGGCACCGGCAACCACCCCACCACCCGGCTCTGCCTTGAGGTGTTGCAAAGCGTCGTCAAGGCCGGAGACAGAGTGGCCGACATCGGCACCGGCTCCGGAATCCTGGCAATCACCTGCGCGCTTCTGGGCGCCGACACCGTTGACGCCACGGACATCGAACCCTTGGCGGTTAAAACCGCGGAGGAGAACTTCGACGCCGCGGGACTCTCCGGCAAGATTACCTGCGCCGTCTCCGACACTCCCATGTCCCTGGGCGGCGAGTACGATTTGGTGGTCGCAAACATAATCGCCGCGGTAATTTTGCAGATTTCCGAGGGTCTGGTTGCCAAAACAAAGCCCGGCGGCCTCCTCCTGGTCTCCGGAATCATTCACCACATGGCAAACCGAGTCAGAACAAAATTGGAATCTCTCGGTATGAAAGTGGTTCTCTCCAAAAGCGACAGCGATTGGTACGCTTTCCTCTGCCGAAAAGGAGAAGAGAAATGAAGAAAATTATAGCGATAAACGCCGGTCCCCGGAAGACATGGAACACGGCGCAGACGGTAAACGCCGCCGCCGAGGGCGCGAAAGAAGCGGGAGCGGAAGTTGAGGTCATCAACCTCTTCGACCTGAAGGAATACTCCGGCTGTGTGTCCTGCTTCGGCTGCAAGACGGAGAAGTTTAAGGGCGTGTGCGTTTGCAAAGACGACCTGAAACCGGTTTTGGATAAGATAACGGAAGCGGACGGTCTCATCATCGGAACCCCCAACTATCTGGGCGACGGCACCGCCTCTTTCCGGGCTCTCTACGAGCGGCTCATATTCCGATCTCTCACCTACAACGCGGAAAATCCCTGCTGCAACAAGCGTTTGATACCGGTTCTGTTTATCATGACAAGCAACATGCCCGACAGCGGCTACGAACCCGGCGGCATATATCACGAACTTATCGAAAGATACAAAACCGTCTTTGACCGTTTCGTGGGTCCCACCGAATTTCTCTGCGTCGGCGACACGCTGCAGGTAAACGACTACTCCCGCTACGACTGGACATATTTCGACCCGGAAGCGAAGATCAAACGCCACGAGGAAGTGTTCCCGCGAAAACTGGCGGAAGCCAAGGCGGCGGGAGCGCGGATGACGAAAGGAAATTAAATGCTCAGCGAAGGAACGAAAGCCCCGAACTTCGAGGCCAAAGACCAAAACGGAAAAACACACACCCTCGGCGACTACGCCGGCAAAAAGGTGGTTCTCTATTTCTACCCCAAGGATATGACCTCCGGCTGCACCAAGCAGGCCTGCAATTTCGCGGAACTCTACCCCCAATTCCTTGAAAAAGGCGCCGTGGTTCTGGGCGTCAGCAAGGACAAAGTCGAGACCCACAAACGCTTCGAGGAGAAGTACGGCCTGCCCTTCACTCTCCTTGCCGACCCGGAACTCACAATGCACAAGGCATACGACGTCCTGGGCCTCAAAAAGACCCCCAAGGGAGAGACAATGGGCACAATCCGCACCACCTACCTCATCGACGAGAAAGGCGTTATCGTTAAGGCGGCGACTAAAGTCAAAGCCGCGGACAATCCGGCGGATACGCTCGGTTTGCTTTAAAGGCGCCGAAAAAAATCACGCTCTCGACTCAACGTCGGGAGCGTTTTTTCAGCTTACGATATATATTTCATCCGGACTCACCCGGCAAGGCAAGCGCAAAACCTTCACCCCCGCCGCTTCCGCCTCGGCGAGGGCCGCGCCGAACTCCGGGTGAGTGTCGATGTTGGGCAGAACAATCTTCACTTTGGGCATGGCGATAACGAAAGCTACATAACACTCGTAGCCGCTTTTCGCCGCCGCCGCCAGCTCTCGCAGGTGCTTCACTCCCCGCTCCGTCGGGGCGTCCGGGAAGTAGCCAACGCCCTCAATTTCCAGCGTGCAGCCCTTCACCTCAAGGAGAATCCGCCGTCCCGGTCCCTCCATGTAAAAATCAACTCTGGACTTGCCGAAGGTGTGCTCCGGCTTTATGACATCGATGTCCCCGAAGGGCTTCGGACGGACC
>JAGDDM010000054.1 GCA_017958015.1 Abditibacteriota bacterium
CCGTGAGAGACGCCAGCGACAAGGCTCAGAAAGAACACGGCGAAAAGATGCAGGAACTCACCGGCGGTATCGATATACCCAATATTCCGGGACTGTTCTGATTTACGCGAAAAACAAGGCTCCTTCGGGAGCCTGTTTTTTTTAGGGGTCAGGTGCCTGGGGTCAGGGGTCAGGGAATGTGTCCGCCTTTGGCGGACGGATTATAAGATAAGCCTTGAGTGGTTGAGTTTATAAATCGTCGGCGTAGCCGACACCTGAATTATTCATTATTCATCAGCGAAGCGACTTCACTATTCATTCGCGCCGTAAGGCGCCGGGAAGGAGTCAATAAGGGCTTTGATTCTTTCGTCTTTCATCAGGTCGTAGGCGATGGTCATAAAGTACTTGGCGCCGTCGAACATCTTCGACTCGACGCACCGCTGTCCCACAACGCAGGCCAGAGCGGGGACGGCGCTGTGGTGTCCCACCTCGAAGCCGTATTTCTTGCCGAGTTTTTCCGGTTGTTTTTCGTTTAGGGGCTTCGCTTTGCCGTTTGATTTGGTGAAGATGTACATCATTTCGTGGGCCATGGCCTTGGATTCCGGATCGTACTGATGGCTGATGACGTACATCGTGGCGGCTTCGCTCCACATTTCCTTTTCGGAGAAGTAGAACCCCATGTCCCGGTAGAACCGGGCCAGATCCGTGGGGCGGATGGAGTATTTCTGGGTCTCCGTTGTCTCCTTCAGGAACTCGTCGAGCCTGCCCTCCATTTTGAAAGTTTCGGCGTACTCGAAGCGTATCTGCGCGTGGGTGGGGCTGATGGCGATGGCCTTTTCCAGAACCTTGCGGGCTTCCTCCAGCCGTCTCAGTTCAACGAGAATCACTCCGTGCATGAAATATGTTTCCGGTTTGAAAGAGGGGCAGTCCCTCACTGTTCGGTCCGGCTTGAAGAAATGGTCGTAGAGCACGTGTTCCATGGGCTCGTAGAAGTATTTGTATGTTCCGTCCGTGTTGTCGTTAAACACGCTGTCGCAGTATTTCGACGGCTCCTCGATGTCCGCCAAGGCTTCCTCGACTTTGCCCTCGGAGTATTTCTTCCGTATGGCCGCCAGCTTCTCGTCCAGCTTCGCCAAATCCCCTTTCAGGGCGTTGTCGAACTTCTCCCGGGTTTCGTCGTCCAAAGCCGAATACATCAAACGTCCGATTTCCCTCAGCAGAGGTTTGTTGCCCTTGTTCGCCTCCGCCTGCTCACGCAGATAGGGAATGTCGTGGGCCGGGTCGCCGGTGAGATTCTTTTTGATCTCTTCAATGATTTGTTCGTATTCCATGGGTATCCTCCCTGTGTGAATTGTTTACGATAACATTATAAACCGAAGCCGGACAGCGTTTCAATGCTTAAAAGTCGCCGAAAAACGACTGTTCCGATAAATTTCGAAAAACTTTTCGGCGTCTGTTGTATAATCCGTCCGCGAACGCGGACACATTCCCTGATCCCCGGCCCCTGACACCTGACCCCTAAAAAATCCTCGGTCCGAAGACCGAGGATTTTTGATGTTACTCCCAACTGTATCCGATGAGGGCGTTGGTTCTGGGCGATTGGGTAATCGTCAGTCCCTTCGCCAGCTCGGATCCGCGGATAGTCTGTGTGAATTCCGTGGGACCGTAGTAGGTGAGAGTGTAGGTGGCGCTCTCGTCGATATCCCGCAGGTGCAGTGTCAGCTGATCGCCGGGTGCGTTGCCTCTTCTGAAGGCCTGGACCATACCTGTTTTGCGCTCCGGTGTGTTGAACTGCCACGCCATCCAGACGTTTTCGTCGGAGCCGTACTCGGTGAGCTGGTAGAAGTCGCCGTAGTAGTTGGGCGACAGGAATCTCCAGGTGCGGAGCATCCGCCGCAGATCGTCGTAGGGCAGGTTCGGATCCCGCATATCCAGAACGTTGTTGATGGACACGGTCATTGTGGACGTGAAGTCGTAGTCGTTGAATGCCGTCTGTCCCGTTCCGAAGAAGGGATACCAGGAGGCGAAGCCGTAGGTCTGGTTCTGGTCGCCCAGGACAGTGTGGTGGTCGGACCGCAGCAGCGGAACCGCCCGGCGCATTGTCTCGATATCGTTTCTTCTGCCGCCGCTGGCGCAGGAGTCGATGAGCATGTTGGGGTGCCGCTCAAGCAGGTAGTCCCAGTAGGACAGGTAGCCCTGAATGTAGAGGTTTTCGGTCATGCCCTTGCGGTTGGCGGCGTCCTTACCCAGCCAGTAGTTCAGCGGGTCGATGTTGAAGTCCTGGCGGTAGAGGTCGATGCCCTGCTCGGTGATGACGTTGTCGATGTGGTGCTTCAGCCAGTCCAGAGCGTCCGGGTTGGAGAGGTCCAGAAGTCCCCAACTTGTGCTTCCCAGCACCCAGTCCGGGTGGTTTTGGGAAATCCAGCTTTGGTTCCAACCGACCCGTTCCGGCTCGAACCAGACGATTGTCTTGACGCCGAGACTTCTGCCGTAGTCGCTTATCTCCCGCAGACCGTTGGGGAACCGGTTGGTGTCAACTTCCCAGGTGCCGGTGGCGGTCCAGGTGCCGGTGTTCCAATACCAGCCCGCGTCCATCCACCAGTAGTCCAAATCCAGGTCCTCTTCCACAAAGCGGCGGATGAAGTACATCTGGTTTTCGGTGTTGGCGTTCAGCATCTCGTTGTAGAAGCTGGAGGAGCAGGCCACGTGGAGAGGCCGAGGCAGTTCGCCGTAGGGATGAGGCATGTTGTGGGCCATCATCCACCGTCTCCAGCGGTTCTGACCGTCCTGCCTGTCGCCGTTGTAGAATCCGGCGACGATGCGCGGTGTTCGGGCCGTTTCGCCGGGCTTCAGATAGAAGTTGGTTGTCTGCTGGCCGGCGGTTATGTAGAGGGTGTTCTCAGCGTCACGGCTGAAGTTGGTCTGCCACTCGCCGGGCCAACCCACAACCATAATCATACCGCCGTCGTTGTACTCGATATTGTAGTTGGGCAGATAGTTCTGGGTGGGTCTGCCGCCGGAGGGGTTGTAGGCTGTGGTTCTGTAGGGATCCATGACCGTTCGCAGAGGCTCATACTCGTTTACGGCCAGGAAGCTGCCCCGGTTGGTGTTCAACACGAACTCCTTGGCGGAATCCCGGACGATAGAGCCGTTGAAGGCGAGGATGTTTGTCAGCAGCGGCGTGTCGGAGGCGCCCTTGTTGGTGAAGTACACCGTCCACTCGGTGAAGGGGAAGTCGCCGTAGTCCACGGCAACCATCTTCACCTCGAGGCCCGTTGTGGGGTCGGTGTAGGTTGTGGTGCGCTTCACGCTCACGTCGTCGGGAGTCTCGACGGTTTCGGTTTTGTTCCAGCCCGGCAGCAGCGTGTCGGAGGAAGCGCCGCCGTATTTGAAGCTGAAGGGAACGTTGCCGGAGGCGAAATATCTCTGTCTGAAGTTGTTTATCTTGGCTTTTTCCGTGGTGGTTTCGGAATGATACACGATGTCTTTCGCCGTTCTCGGGTAGATTGTGTAGACGCCGTCTTTCGTTTCGCCGATACCGATAACGGACACGGTTTCGTTGACGAAACGGGTTCTGGGCACGGTCAAGGTTGTTTTTGTCAGGTCAATGACGGTGCCGTTGGCCAGAACGTAGCCGTCGGAGGTCACTTGGGCGACTTTGGATATTGCCTTGGCGAGGGCGGTTTCCGGCCGTATGCCCTTTTCGGGAGTGAGAACCGTGAAGGGGACGGGAGCCGGACCGCCGGTTCTGGCTTTGACGTCGGTGATTGTGACGCATCTCGTTCCGTCAGCCTCGGTGGACAGCACGCCGCCGAAGGATATGACGTCGCCGGTGAAGAGGCCCGTTACGCCTTGGGCGGTAACGGCTTTGACGCCTCTCACTCTGTTCCGGTCCGTCAGGTAGACTACGTCGTCCCTGTAGAGGCCGGAGTAGGAGGCGGCGATGAAGTTTTCGCAGTCCACATAGCCGTCGGTGAGGGCCAAAAGGACCGCCGCGGAGTTCGCGGTTCTGCCGTTTCCGAACTCGTAGGCGCCCATGTCCGGGGCGGAGCCGATGTAGGGGTAGCCCACGTCGGTGCCTTTGTTGATGGCGACGGAGTCGGAGGACAGGCGGAAATCGCCGGCGGCGGCGTTTACGAACTTGGGATTGCCCAGCTTGTCGCCGGTGGACATTGTTCCTCTGTCGTCGCAGTGATAGAACAGGTTGTAACTCCGAGCGGGTTCCGCCGCGCCGTCGAAGGCGATGGGGGTGTCGGATATGATGTTGTTCACGGCGGCGGAGATGTTCTCGAAGGCGATCGATACACCGTAGACGGTGTTGTTTATCGCCCGGGAGCCGGAGCCGCCCTCGATGCCCATGCCGTCGAAGCCGTAGACAACGTTGAAGGCGGCGGTGCCGTCGGTGCCCACGGATACGCCGCAGTCGGTGACGCCGGTGACCACGCAGTTCCGCACGGTGTCGCCGGCGCCGGAGGCGGTGATGCCGGTTTCGCCGCCGGTGACTTTGAATCCCCGGAAGGTGACGTGGCTGCCGGTGATGTTCACGGCGGAGGTCAGGGTCACGTCGCCGCTTGCGATATAGGTGATGTCCGCGCCCTCGCTGCCGGAGGATGTGAGGTTGGCGCCGGAGTAGGTGCCGGAAGCCACGGAGACGGTGTCGCCGGGATCCAGAACGCCCAACCTGCAGCCGTTGTCGATGGTGTGCCATGCCGTTTCGACGGTTTTGCCGTCATTGGTGTTTTTGCCGTCGGGGGATACGTAGTATGTGCGTCCCAGGCCCATGGTGAGCACGCAGTCGCAGGTGATGAGGCCCTCGGGCACGGTGACGGTTTTCGTCTTGGGTTTGGTGAGGGGATAGGAGAAGGTGAGGGCTCTCGTTCCCGCGGGCAGAGGCAGCGAGTAGCGGCCGTTTTCGTCTGTGGTTGTCGAGAACAGGCCGTCGGTGGTGGCCACGGTGGCTCCCGCGAGGGGAACGGTGTCGCCGGTTTCCAAAGTGACGGTGCCCTCAACGGCGCCGTAGCCCGGCACGCCCGCGATGTTGATGTCCAGAGCCGTCAGGTCGCAGCCGATGTTGCCGTTGCAGTTTACCATGAAGTCCAGGCATCCGTTTTTCTTAACGAATACGGTGTCGGAATATTCCTTTGTGGGGTCGGTGCCGAAGGTGGCGTGGCCGCCGCCGGCTCCGTAGCCGTTTACGGACTCGGACCAAAGCATGTCTTTGCCGTTCCGCTGAACCATGGCGGTTACGCTGGCGCCGGCGTTGTAGTTGGCGCCGGTGAAAACGGCGTTCACGTTTACGACCCGGTTGGCGTTCGATTTCCATCTGACGACGGTGTAGGGGGCTTCGTCTCCCGGATGGATGAAGGTTTTGCCGGGGGCCCGGTACATGCCGGTGTCGTCGATGGGGCTGGGGGATATGTTCTTGTTGATGTTGCCGTAGGTGTCGGGGCCGGCGGCCATGCACCATGTCACGCTGGTATCGCCGGCGTATTTGGTGTTCATGGGAGTCAGGACTCCGTCGATTTTGGACTTGTAGCCGTAAACCCAGACGGCGCCGGGGTTGGAGTCGATCAGATACTCATCGGCGAAGCTCCAGTAGGTCATTTCCGTCAGGGTAAAGTCGCACCGGTCCTCGCTTACGGTTCCCGCGGCGGTGGCGTAGCCGGTTTTCTCCGCCTTCAGGTACTCGACGCCGTTGGGCAGGGCGATGGAGTAGGCGCCGTCCGCGTCGGTGGTGGCGGTGTATCTGCCGGTGGCGTCGCTGACGGTGGCGCCGGAGACAGGGCTTCCGACGTTGTCGATGACGGTGCCGCTTACGGTGCGTATTTTGTATATATCAACCCAGATACCGGTGATGTCGTTGTTTATGGTGCCGTTGGGGTTCACGATGAAGTCGATGGTGTCGCCCACGCGGACGGTGGCGCCGCCGTTGTAGGTTATATAGGGGGAGTCGCCGAAATGCTCAATGGTGCTTCCGGGCACACCGAAGCCCACTATGTTGCCCTCGTAGAGGGTGTCCGCGTTGTTGTGCTGGACGAAAATCTTCGTGGTGGTGCCCTTCATGTAGTCGGCGCCGGCGAAGGCGGCCTCAACGGCAACGGAGCCCTCGATGGGTGATGTCCACCGGATGGTGACGTAGTCCGCGTTGAAGCCCGGGTGGAAGTTCACCTGTCCCGGCAGCCGATAGAGGCCGCCTTGGGTGTCGACCGTATCGGTGAGGTTCATGCCCACGTTGCCGTAGTCGTCGACCTGCTGATGATACCAGAGGATATACTCTCCCACAACGCCCATTTTGTAGTCGAAGAGGCTAAAGTCGCCCCGCAGAGCGGTTTTGTAGCCGTAGGACCATTCGTCCTTGGGGTTTTCGGAGGTGAGGAAGCCCTCGGCCATGTTCCAGCGCTCAGCCTTTTCCAAAACGAGGTCGCAGGTGTTGCCGGTGATTTCCGCCACGGCGGGAGTGTAGCCCCGGGCGGTGGCCAAGAGGGATGTGATGTTGTCGTCGATATCGACGGAATAATTACCCTGTTCGTCGGTGAGAACGGACTCAACGGCGCCGTCGTAGCTGACCGCCGCGCCGGAGATGGGGTTGCCGTCGCCGTCTCTAACGGTGCCGGTGATGACTCTGTATTCGGCTATGGTTACCCACAGGGCGGTGAGGTCGTAGCTGATGTTGCCCTTTGAGCCCACGATGAAGTCGACGGTGTCGCCCTGGGCCACGTCGATTTTGCCGGTGTAGGTTTGATAGGGGGAGGCGCCGAAGGACTGAATGCCGCTGTCGGGAACTCCGAAGCCGTCGATTTCCGTCGTGTGGAGCACCGTTGTGTTCTTGAGGACGGTAATCGCGGTGGTGGCGCCTTTTTCCGTGTTGGCGCCGGCGAAGACGGAGCTTATGCGGACGCGGCCGGTGACGGGGGATGTCCAGCGCACGGTGACGAAGTCGGTGTTGAAGCCCGGGTGGAAGTTTACCTGTCCCTTTTCGCGGTACATACCGCCGGAGGTGTCCGGGGGATCGACCATGCGCATTCCTATGTTGCCGTAGTCGTCGACTTTGGAGTGGAAAAAGATGTCGTAGTTGCCGGTATACTTGTCGTCGAAGAGATTGAGAGTTCCGTTCAGCTCCGTTTTGTAGCCGTAGGACCAGACGCCGCCGGGATTGGAGGCGGCGGAGAAGTTGTCCGCAAGGTTCCAGGCGGTTGCCGATGACATTCCCGCCGCGGAGAGGAGGAGAAGGGTGGTGAGAAGAAGTTTTTTCATTTTGCGCTCCTTGCTTTGAGCTCATATACGACATCGATGGCGCAACCGCATTCCGCGATCGTCGTCGTATGGTTGTCGCTTAGATAGTGAGCGTCACTGCCGCCGGTGGCGATGAGGTGACGCTTTTCCGCGAACCGGGCGTAGAACTTACGCGCGGCTCGGGAGTGGTCCGGGTGGAAAGCCTCAATGAAGCTCGCTCCCCGGGCTATGAGTGAGGGAATGATTTCCCGGCTCTTAATCTTGCCGGGATGGGCTATGCCGGCCACGCCGCCGGACTTAAGGATAACGTCTATGCCCTCCTCGGGAGTCACGATATCCTTCGGCACGAAGCCGGGGGTGCCCTCCGTCAGATATTTGCCGAAGCCGCTGCCCACGCTGTCCACGATGCCCAGGTCCATGAGCACCATGGCGATGTGGGGTCTGCCCACGCTGCCGCCGCCGGCCTTCTCCTCCACCATGTCGTAGGTGATGGGAATGCCGTAATCCGAGAGTTTCTTAACCATGGCTTTCGCCCGGCGCTCCCGGGAGGATTTGCAGCGCTCCATGTGGGTTTTAATCGCGTCCGCCTCCGGGTCGAGATAGTAGCCCAAAATGTGTATTTCCGATTTGCCGAAGGTGGTGCTGAGCTCTATGCCCGGCACAACTATTATGCCGATTTCCTCGCCCCGGGCGGCGGCCTCCGCCGTTCCCGCCATGGTGTCGTGGTCGGTTATGCCCAGGGCCTTGAGACCCGCCTCAAAAGCCAAGTCCACCATCTCCGAGGGAGTCTTCGCTCCGTCGGAGGCGGTGGTGTGGGTGTGCAAATCGGCTTCGATTATCATTTCTTCTTATCGAGACTCACGGACTGGGGCGGCACCGCGCCGGAAATCTTCAGCGTCTTGCCGTCGTAGGTGAGTTTGTCTATGGTGAAATCCCCGTACCTGACGGATTTTTCCTTGTCGAATATGGGGTTAATCTTTTTCTCTATTTCTTCCGCGAGAGTGTCCGGCAGCTTCAGAGGAGCGTCCTTGGCGGGCTCGAACATAACGTTTATTTTCTTGCCGTCCTCGGAGATAACCAGGAAGGTGTCCAGCATGCCCTGTGTGTCGATGACGTCGGAGATGTTCACGTAGCGGCCGGGCTTGCGCTCGAAGCGTTTGTCGGAGCCGGGCAGTTTCCGCTCGTCGGTTTTCATGGCTCTGAGGGCGTCTCTCGCCGCGCCCGTGAGCATGTCCGCGGGGAAGGTGGGGCTGCCGGTGACAAGGTCTCTTATGGCCGCGCCGCCCATGGTGAGGAGGATTGTCTTAAGCTCCTCGTTGCTGATGTTTCTCGGGTCGAAGTTTCTGAGATCCAACTTGGTGCCGGAGAGACCGCTCTTTGCCAGCGTCGCCAGCTCGGCGGTGTAGGGCATAAGCTCCTGCGCCGCCTTTGTCATATGCTCCTTGCTGACCTCGGCGTTGAACTC
>JAGDDM010000055.1 GCA_017958015.1 Abditibacteriota bacterium
CTCGACTACCACTACGATAACTACAACGAAGCGGAGCAAAAGGCGGCCTTCGAAGCCCAAATCCGCCTGGCCGGGGCTCTGGATATGCCCATCGTGATTCACAGCCGAGAAGCCAACCCGGACACCGTCGCCATACTGAAATCAAACGCTAACTACGTGAAATCCTGCGTCTACCACTGCTTCTCCGGTTCCCCGGACTTCGCGAAAGATGTGATAAACGCCGGTTACTTCATGGGCGTTGACGGCCCGGTAACATTTAAGTCCTCCCCGAAACTGAAACGAATCGTAACGGAAACCCCCATCGACCGACTGGTTCTGGAAACCGACTGTCCCTACCTCACCCCGGTGCCCCACCGTGGCAAAAGAAACGAGCCGGCCTACGTTCGGCATATCGCCGAAGTGGTGGCCGACCTGAAAGGGGTTTCGGTGGAGGAACTTGAGGATATAACCACCCGCAACGCGGAACGGCTCTACCGCGTACACTTTTGAGAAAGAGGCGGAAATATACTTCCGACAGATACACAAAAGGCTCTTCCCGATATTCCGGAGGAGCCTTTTTTACGTTTTGGCGAGGATTATATAGGACCCGCAGAGCATGAACACTATGCCTATCATCATGGCGAGGGGGATGTTCTCGCCGGCCAGGAGAAAGGCGACAATGGGAGCGAAAACAGGCTTCATGAAGAACACCACGGAGCCGGTGGAGGCATCGGAATATTCTATGGCCTTGAAGTAGGCCAGATACCCCACTCCCGTGATACCGATACCGATATAAAGGAGCATGGGGATTTCCCCGGCGGTGAGTTTCGGCAAGGGCGTCATGCCGGCGATGAGCATTATAACCAGAAGCATGAGGGAGCCGAAGATAAAAGACAGGGCCGTTTGGGTCATTCCCCCCAATTTCCCTATGCGCCGCTTGCCCAGAGCGGAATAGAGTCCGAACACGGCGGCGGAGAAGAAGGTGTAAAACATGCCGAGGTATGTATTCCCGCTCATGTCGCCGAAGGGGTTGACGATGAAAGCGAGGCCTATGGCGGAGAGCAAAATGGCGAGGAGTTTGAACTTCGTAAACCGCTCCGAAACCAGGAGAGACGCGAAAATCATGGTGAAAACCGGGTTGGTGCAAAAGATTATCGCCGTGGTTGACGCCCGGGCCCCCATTACCCCCAGCTGAAAAAATATCATACTGACGCAGATGCAGAGAAAACCCAGACCCAGCAGGTACAGCATATCGCTCCCGGTGAGTGATATGTTGTTTCGTTTCATGTGGGCGAAAGCGAAGGGCAGGAGCACCAGTCCGCCCATCATAAACCGGGCGAAGGTCATCTGAAAGACATCCAGGTTTACGTTGGAGAACTTCAGACACACCTCCATGGTGCTCATGAGAAGGGACGCCGTGAGGACGCAGAGAAAAGTCTTGAGTTTCAACTTATGAGGTCATCGCATCTTTCTATGAAGTAGAACGCCATTCTCTTCAATTCGTCCACATGCTCCGACGGTGGCAGCGCGTCCAGCTCCGCCGCCGCTTCCTCCGCGTACTTCCGAGCCCGCAATCGGCACTCGTCAAGAGAATACTTCCGCACGATCTCCGCCGCCGCCTCAACATCCGGCTCATGGGCGGTTATCATGGCCCGAAACTCATGGGGATTATCGACCCTATCGAGAGCGATAAGCACCGGCAGAGTGTACTTTCCCTCCCGCAAATCGCTGCCCCGGGGCTTGCCGATGACCTGTTCCGTGCCGAACATGTCCAGCAAATCGTCGGCTATCTGGAATGCCATGCCCGCCTTCACGCCGTAGCGGGCGAGAATGTCCGCGGTGTCCTTATCTCCCCCGGCGATGGCGGCGCCCATTTTACAGCAAACGCTCATAAAGGAAGCGGTCTTGTCTCGGATAACCTTGTCGTAGTTCTCCCGCCAATAGTCCAAATCCCGCAGCCGCTGGGACTGATCGATCTCCGAGCAAATCATGTTGCCGCAGGTTGTAATGATCTCCATGGAGAAGTCCGCCTTGCCGGTTTCCGTCAGCAGAGCGAATACACGGGCGAGAAGGTAGTCGCCCAGCAGAACGCCGGCCTTGGTGCCCCAAGTCTTGTTCAGGGTTTCCTTGCCCCGGCGAAGGTCGCTTTCGTCCAAAACGTCGTCGTGGGCGAGAGTGGCGCAGTGGATAAGCTCCGCCGCCTCCGCCGCCGCCAACACGGCCGACTCCTCCGCCTGAGGGTTTGCCACGTAGGCGGAGAGAATAACCAGCTTGGGCCGCAGCATTTTGCCGCCTTCCAGAGCCCTTGCCAGCATAGTCGAAAGGACTCCGGAAACGCCGGCGGATTCACTGTTCAGTTTTTGTCTTACTTCTCGGAGAAGCGTATTTACAGGTCGCATAAATCGAAACGTATCGAGCCCGCGTTGGGGGCGGAGAGTTTGTAATTTCCTTTGATGTGGCCGAAGCCTATGAGTTTGCCCTTGGCGTCGCAGACGGTGTACATCCAATCACCCTCGGGCAGAGTAAAAGCGGTGTCCGCGCCGGGTTTACCCTCGAAGACCGCCTCAATCCGCTTTTTACCGGTTGCCTTAACGGTCATGACGGTGTTATGCCACTTAATCTTGCTCACGGACAAATCCGGCAGCGCGGCGGGGAGGTTCGGGTTGATAATAAGGCTGTCCGCGTCGGCACGGAGACCGAGATAGCCCTCGGTTACGACCTGCGGAACCAACGCCGTCTCGAAGAACTCAAAGTCGCAGCCCAAACCGCCGGCTGTGCCGCCGCCCTGCAATGTGCCGTCGTGGTTTTCGTAATACTTGCGGTAACCGCCCTCGGCGAGAACATCTTTGTACCAATCGGTGATGCCGCAGAGCCGCTCCCAGGAGTCGTCAACGCCGTTCACTCTCATTCTGGCCATGACGTCGTAATAGGAGAAGCCCAAAACCGCACCGCCGTCCTGAACCTGACCGCCCCAGGGAATACTTCCGGCATCGTTCCACACCCAGCAGTAGTAGTCGGTGTTCCGCTTGGTGGTGGACCGGGGTCCGAACTTCCAGTGGTAGATGTCGTCTCCGATTGAGGTATCGCCTTTCACCACCCGGGTGCCGTCAATCCAGCTCATAATCTCCCGGGCGTGCTCGTCGGTGGCGAAGCCGGTGTAAACAGCCTCGGTGTTCACGAAAGTATATCCGTAGTCGTAGGTGAGGCCGTCCTCGTCGATTGAGTGGTTGAACCGGCCGTTCTCCTCGTTCCAGAAGAGTTTGTTTCCGACGTCTTTTACCTTCGCCGCCTTCTTCAGGAGATCGGCGGAGGTGTACTCGCCCTTTTCTATACCCCACTCCGGATGATTCTCAATCGCCTTTTCCAGTCGAGCGAAGTGATTCAGCATATCGTAGTAAAGAACGGTGGCGTAGCAGTCCTTGGCGCCGAAGGGAATGAGGTCCCAATAGTTGCTGCCGATGCCCACGCCGGGCCGCATAACCCGCTTGCCGTTTTCGCGGACGATGCCGGGCTTGGGGTCGTGGCCAACCCATGTGGTGTGAATGATGTTTTCTTTCTCCGCGTGATGCTCAACAAGGAGCTGCTTGTGGGCCAGGCGGATTTTGTCGATGGTGGTTTTCAGGAAATCAACGTCCCCGGTCCAGAAGAAGTAGTGGCAGCAGCCCCGAATATAGGCCTGACTGTTCACGTTGTGGCGGGTGTCGTAGGTGGTGAAGAAGGCCTGCAGAACAATCTTCTGACCGGTGGTCTCGTTGCCCATGCGGAGGCGGACATCGTAAACGGTGCCGGTCCAGTTGGGGTTTTTCGTCATATCGGCGACGGCGTACCTCATCCAAGAGGCGGGAGCGTCGATGTAAACCCGGTTATTTTCGTCGTAGGAGCCGTTTTTGTCGGTTTTCCACTCGATATAAGGCTTCAGGTTTTCGTAGTCTTTTTCGGCGATATAACGGGTCTGCATGAAAGGCGCCTGCATTGTCTCAAGGGCCCCGATCGGCGGCTCCAGAGCGGCGTCGGGAGCGGTGAGCGTTACGGGCAAACCGTCCTCGTTAAGCTCGCCGGCCTCGCAACCGATAAAGTTCCACTCCTCCGGCTTGTTGATGTTGGTCTGACGCCAGGGCTTACCCACGGTGTTCTTGAAAGAGAAGTGCCAGCCTTTGCCCTTGCCGCCCACGCCCTGATTCCAGAAGGGGAAGGGCCAACCCTCGGGATGGGCGATGGATGCGTGCTGGTCCGTGTGCACGTAGCCGGTTTCCGGGTTGACTTTCCGCTGAGAGAGACACTCTTTCCACGCTTTGCGGTGGTTGTCGGAGCCGGTGTAGCCGTCCCAGAGTCCGGATTTGGAGAGCCAGTCGTCCCAAAGGGTTGCCTGGGGAGTGGTTCTGTCGTAGTTTTCGTAATAAAGCGCCCGCAGGAGGTCCAGGTTCTTCTGAGCCTCCGGGGAGGAAGTTTTGTACTCTATGAAATCCGCCGGAACATCCGCGAAGGCGGCGGAAGCGATGGCGCAAAGCGCCAAAGCGGTAATCATTGTTTTCATACGGCACCTCGTATCGGTGAAATCCGTTTTTATTATACCGGATTTTTAAGTCTTTGGGTAGTGAAAATATAATCGTCGGCGCGGGCCGACACCGCCATACGCCGTAAGGCGTACATCATACCGCGGAAGCGGTACATCATTCATCATCTCGCGTAGCGAGACATCATTTAAAAGGCACCGTAAAAACGGTGCCTTTTACTGGAGGCGACGACCGGAATTGAACCGGTGATAGCGATTTTGCAGACCGCTGCCTTACCACTTGGCTACGTCGCCGTATTAACTTGTAAATTGGAGCGGGAGACGGGATTCGAACCCGCGACATTCAGCTTGGGAAGCTGACGCTCTACCACTGAACTACTCCCGCGCGTTGCCGGTGGATTACCCAAGCATAGATATTATACCAAATACGGATAAAAAATGCAATGCTTTGGAGAAAAATAATCGAAACGCGGGCTTTAGGGCATAGGGAAAAGGGAATAGGGAACAGTTTTACGAACCGCTCAGTCGGTTTTTCTCTTATAATTTTCACAGGGTTCAAGACCACGCATGACTCCACCGGGTTTAATTACCCCGTTGCAATAGATTCGGCAAATGCCAAGATCCGGTCTAAACCCACGATCATCCACATTAGCGTGAACACAGTCTTGACATTGCGTATTCGGCATCGGTGCGCTTCCAAGTATCTCTTCCGCTATTTCATCAAACCATGTTTTCTTCTTCATAAATCACACCGCTTCCGCCGTAATCCGAGTTATATAATCCGTTTTGCGACAGCAAAACACATTCCCTGACACCCGGCACCTGACACCTGACACCTAAATGTCGCACAACAAATCATTTAACACCAAAAGTCCCTGTCTCGTCGCCCTCAACCTATCATTCTCCCGAACAAGCATTCCCTTTTCGATAAGTCGTTCAAAAGACTCGGCGAAAGCGGGAAAGTCGGCGGGGTTGAGGCCCCGTCGGGTGCGGAGGGCAAGGCTCACGGTCTCGAAATCCTTCTCCCGGCCGGTGATTTTTTCCTCGAACTCCGTAAGGCTTTTTCCTGACATCACGGCGTCGATATAATCCGGCACGGAGCATATTTTCCGCCGCCGGACGCCGTTCAGATACTCCGTTGCCCCCGCGCCGAAGCCGCAATAGGGCTCGTTCCGCCAGTAGGTTGAGTTATGCCTCGACTCGAAGC